>NZ_JBFTZN010000292.1:0-7317 GCF_056406775.1 Allobosea sp. P1_A7 | reverse complement strand
CTATCGGGGTGTGTACTCGCGCTCGATCGGGACGGTGTCCTGACGCTGGCGCCGGAACCGGCGCGCAGACGGGGCGTTCACCCTGCGTCGCGATGAGCCTGGTTCAAATCTGCTGTTTCCCTTGGCAAGGGGCTTTGCCGCTCCTAGATTAACGCCTGAAACCCTTGGCCCTTTCCGGTTGGACCGGGCGGCCCGATCGGACAGAGAATGAATCCGAACTTCCGTAATTTTGCCCTCTGGGTGGTGATTTTCCTGCTGGTTCTGGCGCTCGTGACGCTGTTCCAGAGCCCGAGCCAACGCACCAGCACCAATGAAATCCCCTATAGCCAGCTCATCAACGAGAGCGAAGCCGGGCGGATTTCCAATGTCGTGGTCGCAGGCCAGGAGATTTCGGGCACGTTTTCGGACGGCCGCAGCTTCGTCACCTACGCTCCCTATGGCGACCCGGCTCTGCTGAAGACGCTGGCGCAGAAGGGGGTCCAGGTCTCGGCGCGTGCTCCGTCGGAGGGCACGCCCTGGTTCATGGCGCTGCTCGTCAATTCATTGCCCTTCGTCATCTTCATCGGCCTGTGGATCTTCATGTCCCGGCAGATGCAGAATGGTGCTGGTCGCGCCATGGGCTTCGGCAAGTCCAAGGCCAAGCTGCTGACCGAGGCGCATGGTCGCGTCACCTTCGAGGATGTCGCGGGCATCGACGAGGCCAAGGAGGATCTGCAGGAGATCGTCGAATTCCTGCGCGATCCCCAGAAGTTCCAGCGGCTCGGTGGGCGCATCCCGCGCGGCGTGCTGCTCGTCGGTCCTCCCGGCACCGGCAAGACGCTGACGGCGCGTGCCGTCGCCGGCGAAGCCAATGTGCCGTTCTTCACGATCTCGGGTTCTGATTTCGTCGAGATGTTCGTCGGCGTCGGCGCGAGCCGCGTGCGCGACATGTTCGAGCAGGCCAAGAAGAACGCGCCCTGCATCATCTTCATCGACGAAATCGATGCGGTCGGTCGTCACCGCGGCGCCGGTCTCGGCGGCGGCAATGACGAGCGCGAGCAGACCCTGAACCAGCTGCTCGTCGAGATGGACGGCTTCGAGGCGAATGAGGGTGTGATCATCATCGCCGCCACGAACCGCCCGGACGTGCTCGATCCGGCGCTGTTGCGCCCCGGTCGCTTCGATCGCCAGATCGTCGTGCCGAATCCCGACGTCGCCGGCCGCGAGAAGATCCTGCGCGTGCACGTCCGCAAGGTGCCGATGGCTCCCGATGTCGATCTCAAGATCCTGGCGCGCGGAACACCTGGCTTCTCGGGCGCCGATCTGATGAACCTCGTCAACGAGGCGGCGCTGCTGGCGGCTCGCCGCGGCAAGCGCATGGTCACCCATGCCGAGTTCGAGGATGCCAAGGACAAGGTCATGATGGGCGCCGAGCGCAAATCCATGGCGATGTCCGAGGAAGAGAAGAAGCTGACCGCCTATCATGAGGCCGGCCACGCCATCGTGGGCTTGTATGTCCCCGCCGGCATCCCGGTCCACAAGGCGACGATCATCCCGCGCGGTCGCGCGCTCGGCATGGTGAAGTTCCTGCCGGAGGGTGATCGCTATTCGATGAAGTTCAAGGAGTTCACCTCGCAGCTCGCGGTGGCCATGGGCGGTCGCGTTGCGGAGGAGATCACCTTCGGCAAGGAGAACATCACCTCGGGCGCCACCGGCGACATCCAGCAGGCGACCAAGATGGCCAAGGCCATGGTAACGCAGATGGGCTATTCCGATGAACTCGGCCTGGTCGCCTATGGCGACAACCAGGAAGAGGTTTTCTTGGGCATGTCGATGGGCCGGACCCAGAGCGTGTCGGAAGCGACCGCGCAGAAGATCGATAGCGAAGTGCGCAAGCTCGTCCACCAGGGCTATCTGGACGCCAAGAAGATCCTCAACGAACACCATGAGGAATTCGTCCACGTGGCCGAGGCGCTGCTCGAGTTCGAGACGCTGACCGGCGACGAGATCCGCGATCTGATCGCCGGCAAGCGCCCGACCCGCGATGCTGACGATACGCCGTCGGCGCCGCGCGGCTCGGCGGTGCCGAGTGCCGGCCGCGGCCGTAAGCGCGACGAGCCTGACGCTGGTCTGGAGCCGCAGCCGCTGGTCTGAACGGCCTCGGTCGGACCTGACACATGAAGGCGGCCATATTGGCCGCCTTTTTCTTTGCCTGCGATCAATGGTTAGGTGGGGCTGTTGCGTGTGACCGAGTTGGGGACGAGACCCGCGCGGTCGTTCCCGTCTTCGTTCCGGCGGCGTTGCCCATGATAAAATTCGTCATAAAACGTGACAAGGCGGAACGCATGTCCCGCTATAGAAGAACTCAACAGGGCCGGGAGCGGGCTGGTTGCAACCGCGCCCCGGTTGTCCGCGAAGCTCCCATCATGGCCGCCATCTGGATCGACTGGATATGACGCGCAAATATTTTGGAACCGACGGCATCCGCGGCCGCGCCAATGGCGTGATCACGCCCGATCTGGCGCTCAGGGTCGGCCAGGCAACCGGTATCGCGTTTCGGCGCGGCGAGTACCGCCACCGCGTGGTGATCGGCAAGGATACGCGGCTCTCGGGCTACATGATCGAGACGGCGCTGATCGCCGGCTTCACCTCGGTCGGCATGGATGTGCTGCAGCTCGGTCCGATGCCGACGCCGGCGGTCGCGATGCTGACGCGCTCGATGCGCGCGGATCTCGGCGTGATGATCTCGGCGTCGCACAATCCCTATGAGGATAACGGCATCAAGCTGTTCGGTCCCGACGGCTACAAGCTCAATGACGAGGTCGAGAGCGAGATCGCCGCCCTGATCGATTCCGATCTCGGAGCGCAGCTTTCGGAGGCTGCGATGCTTGGCCGTGCCAAGCGCATCGACAGCGCCCATGCGCGCTATATCGAATTCGCCAAACGCACCTTGCCGCGCAACATGAATCTCGACGGGCTGCGCATCGTCGTCGATTGCGCCAACGGCGCCGCCTACAAGGTTGCGCCCGAGGCGCTCTGGGAGCTCGGGGCCGAGGTCATCGCCATCGGGGTCGAGCCGGACGGCTTTAACATCAACAAGGATGTCGGTTCGACCAAGCCGGATGCCTTGGCTCAGAAGGTGCGCGAGCTGCGCGCCGATATCGGCATCGCCCTTGATGGCGACGCTGATCGCGTGCTGATCATCGACGAGCAGGGACATGCCGTCGATGGCGACCAGCTGATGGCCGTAATTGCGCGCAGCTGGCAGGAGGACGGTCGTCTCTCGGCGCCTGGCATCGTCGCGACCGTGATGTCGAATCTCGGGCTGGAGCGTTATCTCGCAGGACTCGGCCTGAGTCTTGAGCGCACCGCTGTGGGCGACCGTTATGTGCTCGAGCATATGCGGGCGAACGGCTTCAACCTTGGCGGCGAGCAATCCGGCCATATCATCCTCTCCGACTATGCGACGACCGGAGACGGGCTCGTGGCGGCGCTGCAGCTGCTCGCGGTGGTGAAGCGGATGGACAAGCCGGTCTCGGAAGTCTGCCACTGCTTCGAGCCGCTGCCGCAGATCCTCAAGAACGTGCGCTACAAGCAGGGCCAGCCCCTGACGGAGAAGCCGGTCGTCAACGCGATCGAGGCCGCCAGGCAAATGCTCGGGGATAGCGGGCGTCTCGTCATTCGTCCGTCAGGCACTGAGCCGGTGATCAGGGTGATGGCCGAAGGCGATGACCGCGACCTGGTGATGCGCGCTGTCGATGACATCGTCGATGCGGTGACCAAGGCCGCAGCCTGACGTAGCCGGCGGGCTGCGTTTTCGGTCAAGGATCATCCTGAAGCTAGGGCAGGTCCCTGTGCATTCCACCTTGAGAATGCACAGAGTTTGCTCGTTTGCACGAGATTTCGTGGTTAAGCGGTAAGGTTAAGCGTCGTTTAAGGAATTCGTGCCAGGGTCCTTCCCGTCGGTAACACGCGCGAGCTGAGTATCGCGTCGCGCAAACTCGAGGGACTCTGCCATGGGCAGCCTGAAAATTCTCGCGCTGGCGGGCGCCATGGCCTTCGGAGGCTCCGCAGTGGCCTCTGCTGCCGACCTCGCCCCTCTGCTGCCTCCACCGCCTGAGCCTGTTGCCCTGCGCGGGACGATTGGGTCCGGTTGGTATTTGCGCGGTGATGTAGGTGTCGGTTTGCAGACCGTCGGCAAGTACCAGCAGGACGACCTTGCGGCTGTCGGCGGCGTGCTTTTCAATAAAACCGATCAAACGGCCTTTTTCGGTGGCGTCGGCGTGGGCTACCGCTTCAACAATTGGTTCCGCATCGATGGTACATGGGAGTATCGCGGCGGAGGGACGATTGGGGTCAATGATAAGCTCTTCAACTCCTTCGCCAATGGCACCCAGACAAATACCTACAAGGGCAACCTCTCCTCGATGGTGGCCCTGTTCAACGCCTATGTCGATCTCGGCACCTGGAACTGCCTGACGCCCTATATCGGCGCCGGTATCGGTTATGCGCAGAACCGCATCTCGGGGTTGACCGAACAGGGCATCGTGTTTGCCAATGAGCCTTTCGGTCCGGTTTCCCCGACGCTGGGCACCGCGAGCAACGGCACCCGTTCCGGCGTCGCCTGGGCGCTCATGGCGGGGCTCGGCTATGAGGTGAACAAGAACCTGACCCTTGAAGTTGGGTATCGCTACCTCAATCTGGGCGAWGCCCAGTCTGGGCGCATTCAAAATGCATTCCTGACGGAATCCTATGGGCCGCTGAAGGCCAAGGACATCCAGAGCCACGACATCCGCATCGGCATGCGCTGGAATTTCGGCGATCCCGATTGCTGCGCGGCTCCGGCTCCGGTCGCCTACCAGGCGCCCGTCGTGCGCAAGTACTGACCAGCTGGCTTTCCAGTTTCGTAAGGAACGGCGCGGATCATCGATCCGCGCCGTTTGCATTTCGCAACTCCGCAAGACTGTGAGGCTCCAAGTCGGGCCGCGTTGACAAAGCCTCCATCCCTTCGCCCTATTTGTGCTTGGCCGAGGCGTTCGCAGTCGGGACACGCCTCCACTGACCAGGCTTCCAGCCCACGCGCCATCGCCGTTCGCGCTGGCCCTCTGCAAGGATATGATCATGAAGACACGCGCCGCCGTTGCCTGGGAGGCCGGAAAACCGCTGACCATCGAAACCATCGAGATCGGCGGCCCGAAGGCGGGCGAGGTCCTGGTCGAGGTGATGGCGACCGGCATCTGCCACACCGACGCCTACACGCTTTCCGGGCTCGATTCAGAGGGCAAGTTCCCGGCGATCCTCGGCCATGAGGGCGCCGGCATCGTGCGCGAGGTCGGCGCCGGGGTCACGACGCTGAAGCCAGGCGACCACGTCATTCCGCTCTACACGCCGGAATGCCGCAGCTGCAAAAGCTGCCTGTCGCGCCGCACCAATCTCTGCACCGCGATCCGCTCGACACAAGGCCAGGGCGTGATGCCGGACGGCACATCGCGCTTCTCCTGCGATGGCGGCGAGGTCTTCCACTATATGGGCTGCTCGACCTTCGCGAATTTCACGGTGCTGCCCGAGATCGCGCTGGCGAAGGTTCGTGAGGACGCGCCCTTCGACAAGATCTGCTATATCGGCTGCGGCGTGACGACGGGGATCGGCGCGGTGAWCTACACCGCCAAGGTCTGGCCCGGCGCCAATGTCGTGGTCTTCGGGCTCGGCGGCATCGGCCTCAACGTCATCCAGGGTGCCCGCATGGTCGGTGCCGACAAGATCATCGGTGTCGACATCAATCCCGGCAAGCGCGCCATGGCCGAGAAATTCGGCATGACCGRSTTCRTCAATCCGGCCGAGATCGGCAACGACAAGGTGGTGCAGGCGATCGTCGATCTGACCGGCGGCGGCGCCGAYTTYTCCTTCGACGCGACCGGCAATACCAACGTGATGCGCCAGGCGCTGGAATGCTGCCATCGCGGCTGGGGTGAATCGATCRTCATCGGGGTTGCCGAAGCCGGCAAGGAAATCGCGACCCGGCCGTTCCAGCTCGTCACCGGGCGGGTCTGGAAAGGCACAGCCTTCGGTGGCGCCCGTGGGCGCACCGATGTGCCGAAGATCGTCGACTGGTACATGGAGGGCAAGATCAACATCGATGATCTGATCACCCACAAGCTCAGCCTCGACGAGATCAATCACGGATTCGACCTGATGCATGAGGGCAAGTCGATTCGCTCGGTCGTCGTGTACTGAGCCGGCCGCTCTTCCGCCGCATCGACCCTCCATGGAAACCCGTCATCATCCCTGATCTCCGCTTCACCGCGGCAGGGATGATGATGTGGATCAGGCTTGGACTGCGCGTCGCGAACGACCGAAAGGGACATCATGGAACTCCTCTCGAACTCCAAGGCTTTCGGCGGCTCGCAGCGCGTTTTCCGACACGAGAGCGCGGTCTGCGCCTGTCCGATGACCTTCGCGATCTTCCTGCCGCCACAGATCGAAGATGGCCCGGTTCCGGTGCTCTGGTATCTGTCGGGGCTGACCTGTTCGCACCAGAACGTCATGGACAAGGGCGAGTACCGCGCTGCCGCGGCCGCGAACGGCATCGCGATCATATGCCCGGACACGTCGCCACGCGGCGACGGCGTGCCGGACGAGCCCGACAACTGGCAGTTCGGCTCCGGTGCGGGCTTCTATCTCGATGCGACCCAGGAGCCCTATGCCCGAAACTACCGGATGGAGAGCTATCTCCTCACAGAGCTGAGCGAGATCGTCGCTCACAACTTTCCCGTCGACATGAGCAGGCAGGGCATCTTTGGCCATTCCATGGGGGGGCACGGCGCGATCACCCTCGCGCTGAAAAATCCCGATCGCTTTCATTCGGTCTCAGCCTTCGCACCAATCACGCAGCCTTCGACGGCGGGTTGGTCGCGGCCGGCCTTTGAAAAATATCTCGGCTCCGATGAGGCGGGCTGGCGGCGTTACGATAGTACTGCGCTGATCGCGGACGGCCACCGGGTCAAGGACCTCCTGGTTGACCAGGGCACGGCCGACGGCTTCCTGCAGGAGGGGTTGCGGCCGTGGCTGCTCGAAGTGGCCTGCGTCAGCGCAGGTATTCCGCTCGAGCTCCACATGCGGGATGGCTACGACCATTCCTACAATTTCGTCTCCACTTTCATGGCGCAGCACATCTCCTGGCACGCCCAGCGCCTGACCCCCTGACGTGGATCGCAGCCGTTCCCAGGCGCCGGGAACGGACTGGCCCGCCCCGTGTTGATGAACGTAACCGTTCCGCATGCGGGGGAAGCAATCATGCCATCGAGCCGCTCTGCGATCGCGGAACGCTCCTTCTTCACG
>NZ_JBFTZN010000291.1:0-7332 GCF_056406775.1 Allobosea sp. P1_A7 | reverse complement strand
CAGCGAGGCCGTGCATTTCACGTGAGCACGATTGCTAAAATCCGAAGGACCCATTCCGCCGTCGCCAGCTAGTCGGCTTCACGCGCTACAGTCGCGACCAAAGCTTTTCGGTCATCGCTAAAAACAAGACGTTCCTGCTGTTCATGGCTACGGGGTCAGTCGCTGGCACCTTCATTGGTGGTCAATTGCTCGGCTTCATTCCAAGTGGGGTGCTGCTTCCGGGGCTCGCACTTATCTTGTTGGTATCCGCTGTGAAGGTATGGAGGCACCACTAACAAGGACGGCTGGGTACGCCCGCTCGGGCCCGTTGCGAGCGTTCAGCCGGAGAAATCGGACGTCGCCATCCACCAACCCTAACCGGTCGTTTGTTCGGGCAGGTCGGATCGGACCCCGGGCTACGCACGGCGCCTTTATGGTTGATCTCAGTGGCGCTCCCTGACGGATCCGAGTGCGACCGCGAGCGCTTCGAATAGGCTCGCATTCGCCAACGGCTTCGAAAGAACGGCAACGGTGTCAGTGGCCAGAGACAGTTCGCGGATCCTGTCTCCATGTGCCGTGATGATGATCGTCGGAATATGGACGCCGCCCCTGAGTAATTGATGGTGAAGCTCGATGCCGGTCATGCCGGGCATCTGCACGTCAAGGATCAGGCAGGCAGGCGGCCCTCCAGGCAATGCCTTCAGAAATTCGCGGGCTGAGTTGAAGATCTTCGTCTCAAACCCGCGAACCCTCAGCGTCCGGCTCAGGGACTTCAGTACGGACGGATCGTCGTCCACGATAGCGATCCAGGATGTATCCTGCACCATGGGCGGAACGTGAGGTGGTTTCTGCTCCGTGTCGACCTGACCAATGGGCCAGTAAGCCGCGCGGTACGTCTAGGGCAGATCTCCGCAGTGCCGGGACCTGCGGAGGCGCAAAGCTGATCGGCTTTTCGGTGGTTGCCCCCACCCACTCGCGACTYTCAGAACGTCTGGTAATGGGCAATGAGGACCGTGCTCGGAGTTGCCGAACGATGCTTCAACGCGTCACCGAAATTTTCGGAAACGCCAAGAAGGCTGGAACCTGTTCAGTTCAGATTTTAGTAGGCCCCAGGTGGCTTTACTACCTAATTCTGCATTTCTAGGGAGTGTGAGCCCGATCGGAGGATTCGGGAAGGCGGGAGCTACTCGCTATCGCTTACGCGCCAATATTGGCCGCTGGCCGGCGAGTTCACCAATCCCCGATGATAGGACGCCTTTCAATCACAGAAGCGCAGCCTGCATTGGCTCCGGCTTCGGCTCTGGCGGGTCTGTCTTTTGTCCCCGCGAGACGATCTGCAACGCTCCATCCGGCAGCGGCCTTTGAAGGCCCTTCGCGATTTCCCAAGGCGACGACATCCAGAGTTCCAGGTCGACCGGATTGGTCAGGATCACCGGCATCGCCTTCGGATGGATCGGCTCAACCTCGGCGTTTGGCTCCGTGGTGAGGAAGGCGAAGACGTCGATCGTCTCCTCGCCGGTCTTCACCTTCCGGACGCTGGTCCATTGCGGCGCCCAGATGCCCGCGAAGAAGGCGAGCGGTCGATCCTCATCCAGCGCGAACCAGACGTCGCCACCGGCCTCGCGGTTGAATTCGCTGAAGGCGGTGAAGGGCACCAGGCAACGGTTGTCGATACCGAGCCAGCGTTTCCAGTGGGCGCTCGAGGTATTGCGGACATTTGTCGTGCCGCTATCGGGTTCCATGCGCAGGAGCTGGTCAAAATCGACCTCCTTGCCCTTGGCACGCAGCTTGTCGGCCCGCTTGGTTGCGGCGTCGAGCTGCGCCTTCCTGGACGACGGCATCCCCCAGCGCACCATCGCCAGTTCCGGCTGATCTGCCCCCGCGACATTGCGGATGATCGGCGCGCCATAGTCGGGGAAAATCCCCGGCTGCGGCGGCAAGTTGGTGACGGGGACATTGAAGGGCTTGGCAAAGAGCTGACGCATGGCGTCGACGCTGCGCGTGAAGCTGTAGAGATTGCACATGGGCGGAGGTTAGTTCGGGTGCAATTCGCCGTCACCCCCTCCCCTTGGTCGTTCTCCTTGCCAAAGATCTCGCTTGTCATCAGCCGGAAATCATCGTCGAGGATGGCGTCATCCTCGCTCGCACTTTCGAGTTCGGCCGCGGGAACGATCTCGCCGCCAAACTCGGCTGGACTCTTCGCCCCCCTTAGCGGACCTCCGCACCCTAGCTTACGAGACGCGTAGGCTTGCTCCCAGAACACGTAATCCTAGGCGGGCGGCTACACGCTGCGATGAGAGATTGCCGCGAGCCGTGCTGTAAAACAGTCTGCGGGAGCGGAGTGACGGGAGCCGCGACCAACCGGCCGTCGCAGCGGCGGCAAGGCCGCGCCCCCGATACGGCGCTGCGGTTACTAATCCAAGTTCGGCGCCAGCATCCGCGAGCCGGGCAGCAAAGGCAACGGAAGCGACTTGGCCATCGACCACAGCCGCGCACCAAGGCGTCCAAAAGTCCGCGGCCTCACGGAAGCCCAGGTCGCGCCAGGTTTCCGGAACCTGGTCCCCCCAGGACCCCATCAAGTCTCGGCCTTCCCTGGAGTCGTCGCTGATGAGCCGAGTGTCACTGGGATACGGGTGCGCGTGCGGAAGTTCGTAAGTGAGCTCGAGTTCGTGCCTGACAGGACCACTGCCGGCGAGCAGCGCCAGGTAGCGTTCAAAATGCTCCGGCGTTGCCGGATGCACGAATGGCGGCTCCGTGGCGGCGAGGCTTTCCAGCTCTTCGGCGATGGCGTCGGCGAGTTCGGCTCCTGCACCGAATACGTTGCCCTCGGCGCTGCCGGCCAACCAGAGTTGCGGGCCCGGCGAACGGTCGGGATCGTTCTCACGCTCGATCCGCCCGTCAGATCGCGATTGAAATAGCGTGTTGAACTGGGTTCTCAGCCAATGGTTTTCAGTGACCATGATCMGCCTTCGCCGTCAGAATCGCAGCGCGAGCGCCGCTTGGACGATTCAAGCGGCGTACTACCTTGGCTAGAGTTGACGCGCTAAGGGAATAAAAGACCCGCTTGCTCCGTCGCATTGGGCGCAAGCTTGCAGCGCACGGCTCGCAGAAAGGCTTGTACCAGTAACCGCAATCGGAGAAGAGATTGCACATGGGGAGATGCTAGTTCGGCCGCACTTTGCCGTCCCCCCGTTCGCCCCGGTCACTTTCCTCTCCGAAGATTTCGCGCGCCATCAGCCGAAAATCCTCGTCCAGAAAGGCATCGTCCTCGCTTGTCTTCTCCAAGTCGGCGGCCGGAATAACCTCTCCGCCGAACTCGGCCTGGAATTGAAGCGCGAGTACAGATGACTTGAAGGCAACCCTAATGCCGCCTTCGCTGCGGAGCCCATCATAGGATTTGAACGGCACGCCGTGGTCCGCGCACCATGCGGTGAACCAGACGAAATAAAGGTCACGCCTACCGACCGTCGTGACCTCGACCTGATGGGGCCATTCACTCATCGCCACCTCCCACTCGTCGTCGTGTTTGCGTGGTCTGCTCGGCCGGGAGCAATTCGTCTTTCCCACCCTCGATCACTGTCAGTCGGCCCATGAACGGCGGATCGTCGGGCGGCCCGGAGCGGCCGATATCCGGGCAATAGGCGCCGCATTTGCGACCGTATTTCTGGGGCTTCCGGAGCGGATTGTTCGGCGCCCAATCGCAGGTACTGACGAACATATCGAGGAGCTCGCCGAGCGTGATGAGCCGTCCATATTTCGCTGCACACGCAGCCAAGCGCGCATTGGCAAAGCGCTCGCAATAGTCGCAGCGAAACCTGATCACCACCCAGGGATAATGCATCAGATCCGTCGACTTCGACGGCAGGAATGGTCGATTCCTCGGCATCGGACGATGACATTTGACTCGCGCTCGAATGAGAACAAAAATAGAACATACCTGACGTATAGGGAGTCAAGCCATGTCGCATTCGCCTGCGTGCCACTGACAATGCGGAGCGAGATGGTCATTACCGACACCCTGGAATGGTTGGCGGCCCGGCAGCGAATGGCCGAGATCGAGGTCGCGCGCCCTGGTAGCCCAGAGGCCGATGAATGGGCGGAGCTCGACTTTGCCGCCTTCTGCTGGGAGGAGGACCACATGCCGCCGCTCATGTTCGAGTTGTTGCCGTTTCCGGCGCCGCTCAACCGGCTTCAGATCCCGTTCTGAGAATTTCGATGACGCCCGATGAATGCTCAACCGAGCTGCATCTGCGGGAGATCTCCGGCTATTGCGATCTGGAGTACCAGGTGATTTTCATGGATGAGACGGTCGGGTGGATCATCCGGGACTCCAGCAGCAATGATCCAAAGTGCTGGAGCTGGATCATCCAGATCGGCCATCCTTGGCCGAGCCAATTCATCGGCTATGAAATCTCGCTCGAGGCTGCGAAGGCAGCCTTTCGGGCCGTTTGGCTGCCTGCCTTCGATGCCGTCACGCTTGAGCAGTTCAAGGCGCGGACGAGCGAACACGGTTCTGGCAAAAGCGGCACGGCCGGGGGCCGGAATCTCCCCTTGAAAATTAGGAGCCACGCGATAATTTTTTCGGCATCAGCCACGGAAGGAGAGATCCGATGACCGCGGTTCCCGAACTCAGACCGGAAACGCCGACCGCCTGCATTACCTGCCATGAGGACTATCGCTATGCAGTTCAGCGCATCGGCGAAATCGAAGATGCAAGGCCTGATACGGTCGAATCCCTCGAACTGGACATGCTCAAAGCCGCGGTCGCCGCCTATGAGGCGCGGGAGGTCGAGCGCGCTGAATGACAGGGAAAGACGATAGCGGCCGGCTTCACAATCCCCTGGGCGTCCTCAGGGCAGTCGAGCGCGTCGAGCAGCTCACGGGCTGCCTTAAGGACACGGACGAGGAAGCCGCGTTGCGGAGGCTCGTTACGGCGCGAAGAATGGCTGATTGCCAACCCGTACCGGGAATCGCGGCTCGGCTATCCAATGAGGCGGCCACACTCCCGCGCTGCCTCCTCGAACGCCTCCCGCGCCTCATCAACGGTCCCGGCACCATTCAGCGCTGCCGTGCAGGCGCGAACTGCGACTTGCCACTTCGGGCCCGCCCCTATCGCTTTCCACGCCAGTAAGAACTCTGCGGCTCGCTCGACGTGGTTGACGGAATAGGTCACTTCAGGCCGGTCGGCTCGAACGACAACGGGTGGGGTGAACCAGTGCATCGGCATGGCACATTCCTGTGCTCCTGGTTGCCGAACGCAAAGCGCAGCCGGCAGTTCCCTGAGGAGGCGGCGGGTAAAGCGTTCAGGAGCCGACGTCAGTGCCGGCGCTCGATCACCTCCAAGGCCGGAGGAGGCCCAATTGATCAGGCTCGTTGCAGCGCTCGAGGAATGGCTAGTCCACCATCCTACACGGGATGATTGGTGGAGTTGTTCACCATACGCGCGCCTACTGACGAGCTATCTTCTCTCAGCCTCGTCAGGGCGAGGAGCCAATGTTCACCGGGAAAGGTGTGTTGGTCGACAAGGCTGGAATGCGCCTGATGGTGGCCTACGAGTATGTCGCCATCGGACAGTGCGGGCGCGCCGGCCGCTTGTATAGCCAATCGACCGAAACAGGCCCGCTCATTTTCGAGGAGACGTTCGATTTGGAATGCGAAGACGGCGTTGCGATGATCATCGTTGTCACGCAAATATCTGAACGGCGCTGGGTGTTTTTTGGCCGTGAGCCGCGAAGCCATCGGCCCGATCCCGACTGCCCTTCCAACTGAATTATCTGGCGCCGGTCTGCTTTGTCCCGCAGCCCCTGATGATTGTATCACCGCTTTCCTGGGGTTACCTTCAACCGCATGACGGACTTCCCTGACATTTTCCGCTCGCCCCTCTGCCAGACGGTCACCCGCGACGGCATCACTGTGCAGGTTGAAATCTATCGCCTCGGAGACAGCGAGGGGTGGGTACTTGAACTTGTCGACGAGGATGGGGGATCAATCATCTGGGAAGAGCCGTTTGCCACTGACACCGAGGCTCTGGCCGAGTTCAATGAAGGGCTTGAGGAAATGGGGCTCGCGAAGCTGATCGAACCGGACGCGGGCGAACAGTCTACCTTGCAGTGAGGAGCGCATCTCGGGCATCGGCCGGCACACTCTGCGCTAATCGTCATCCAGGCGAAGAACGTTGTCAGCGTCGGCGACGTCGCGCAGCCCCTTGTACGAGGCGTGCCGCAGTTTCTGGTCCGTGGTCCAGGCGCGGAATTCGATCTCAGCCACCAGTGACGGCGTCACCCAGCGCGTCCCTTTTCTCGTCAGTTTCAGTGCGGGCTTATCGATCAGGAGCGCGTCAAGCTGCTTCCGCAGCGCGGTCGCAGTGCGATCGGTGAACCCGGTCCCTACGCCGCCGACATAGGTCAGCCGGTTGCTCTTCCAGGCCGCGAGCAGCAGCCGGCCGATACCGCCCAACGCCGACGACGACGGCTCATAGCCGATGATGAAGAACCCTTCCGATTGGATGCATTTGATCTTCCGCCATTCGCCGCCGCGACCGGATCGGTAAGGCGCATCGCGCCGCTTCGCGATGATGCCCTCAAGGCCCATCTTGCAGGCAAGCGCCAGGAAGGCGTCGCCGGCGGCGTCAACGTCCTCGCTGAATAGGATCGAGGTATGGGGCTTTATGATACCGGGGAGCATCTCGCGCCGCTCCTCACACGCCAGCGAACGAAGATCGTGACCGTTGAGATAGAGCAGGTCGAAAGCGTACAGGAGCGCCCCGGCGGCAGATCGCTTACCGCCCCGGCCACCGAGAGCGTGCTGTAGGGCGCCGAAGTCGGAAGCACCCCGGTTATCGAGCACGACGGCTTCAGCATCCAGGATGGCGCTATCCAGCTCGAGGTCCAGAGCATCACCCGCGATCGTCGGAAAGCGGTTCGTCCAGTCATGGCCGCCGCGGGTCAGGATGCGCACTGTACGATTATCAATGTGGATGGAGAGCCGATAGCCGTCCCATTTCACTTCAAACGACCATTCATCGCCGGCGGGTGGTTTGGACGCCAGAAGAGCCAGACAGGGCTCAACCCGGGCCGGCATGGGGTCAAAGTGGAGTTTCCGCTGGCGCGCATCCCGCGCCTTGCTGACAGGACCACGGACAGTCTCGGCCACAGGGCCAACACGCAGGATACGACGCGCGCACACAACTGATACTCCACCCCACGCACGAGGTTCGCCCCGCCGTTCCGGGGGGAATAGCGGCGGGGCTCCCCAGGCCGTGACGGCGCCGGATGTGAACAACGCCACCACGCAGTAGCGAACCCCTGTCGAAACCCGCAGTTCCGGGCGGCGACTACTATTTCACTCGCTCAA
>NZ_JBFTZN010000290.1:0-7356 GCF_056406775.1 Allobosea sp. P1_A7 | reverse complement strand
CGGCAGAGGCGCGGGCCCAATATCTCTCACATGTCGCCCACGAGGTCGGCTGTGAAGTGGAAAATATGTGCTGGCCGTGGCCGGTTAGACCCAACGCAGCAGCATGACGCTGCATGATCGAAGCGGAAAGTGAGGACATCGCAAAACGATGCTGTCGGAAAACTTCAATTTCACCGTGACGAAGAAGCAGATGATCATCAGTGGCGACGCCGGTGAGGGCGCGGYGGTTTTCCTCGAAACAGATACAGAGGCCACACTTGAACTTCTGACAGGTCCCGATGTCTTGGCCGCTTTGGAGGTGGTTCTCGYCAAAGCCGCCGCCGTTCACGCGAAGCATCACCCCGTTCAGTGATCTTCCAGGTCAGGAGAGCAGCGGCACGCGTCCGTCGATTGCGTCACATCGCGAAGCTTGCGCGGGTCCAAGGCAAAAGCCTCAGCAAAAGCCCGGGCGAAGTCCTCGTCTGTGAAACGGATCACGATTCCGGAGCCAACAATAATCTTCACCTGATGGGCGACATCCCCTTCAGTGAGCCACGCATCAATTTCGTCAAGGCGAGATAGAAAACCTGGCCCACCGATGGGGATGAGGATCTCGTATTTCCACACTCGGGAGCCTTCAGCCGGGAATGCACTCATCACATTGCCAAGCCTCTGTCGTCGCTGCCTGCCCGCCCTCGTCGTCTGAGCAAGGATGCGCGTAATGTCCAGTCCCGAACGAAGCCAGGACGCGCAGGAGCCCTCGAAGGGCGCCTCGGTGACYGCACCTGCAAACCCGCCCGTTCAGTCCCCCGCCCCCGGGGGCGGGCGTGATTCCGCAAATGCTAGCACCGGAGGGAAAATGGGCAAACCCCAGCGACGCACGCGGGCCGAGGGAACATATTGCTCACTCCCGAATTTTGCGGGCGTCTATAACGGTTTAATGACGGCGTGGCGGCGCTCGCAATGGAAACCGAACAAGGGAACAGGGGGGCGTCGCATGAGTTTTATCTCGCAGAGCGTCGGAAAATTGGGGGCTGCCACAGACAATACGAGGCTGGGCTAAATCGATGATCACAAGGAAGGCTGAAACCTGGAGCGCAGCAGCACTCGATCAACAGGAGGGCGCAACATCGCACCACAGGGGTCACGGCGTTGTGCCCTTGAGCATGCTCGACCGCCTCGGTTGTGGTTACCTCGCCATAGAGGATCACCGGCACATCATCGAGGCAAATCCCACGGCCAGATTGATCCTCGGCGGCGAGACGGGCTCGGTTCAGAGTCTCACGGAACTCATGGGCGCGTTCAAGCGATTGATCGCGCGGGCGCCGAACCGACCGGCCCTCGGGTCGATGAGCTGGATCGTCATCGGGAACAAGGACGATGCGCCGTTCATATTAAACCAGGCTCAGCCCGCAGATGCTGTTACACCCGGTATCAGCGTGGTGATGCTGGTCGATCTTGAGGCTCACCTGCAACCCAATCCTTACATGCTTCAGCGCATGTTCGGGCTCACCTTGGCCGAGACCCGAATTGCGCTTCAATTGGCGCGCGGCGATCAGCCCGCCGATGTCGCCCGAAGCTGCAACGTCAGCCGAACTACCATTCGCTCGCAACTGGCCTCGGTCTTCGCCAAGACCAGTACCCGGCGTCAGGCGGAGTTGGTGAAGTTGCTGGCTCTGCTGGCTCTCCTTCCCTGAGAAACCGTGACGGATGGCGTTTATTGTTGGCTGGTAGGAAAACTCGCGCCTCCTGCATCGTCCGCAGCGATGAACGCATGCGCGAAGAGTTCGGTTGGAAACCGGATCAGTAGGGCGGAATAATCAAATGAAGAAAGGACCTCGTAAGGGATTTCCCACTCGCTCAGCCAGCTATCCATTACATGAAGTCGAGATAGGAACTGGCTATCCCCGATCGGGATTACGACGTAGTAAATCCACGTCTCCGAGACTTCGGAACGGTCCATCCGCCTGCTCCCCGGCGAGGGCAGCGCCCGAGGGTCTACGGGCTCAGCACACAGATCAAAACAGAAGATCCCTCTTGCTGTTCCATCAAATGATAATAGAGGAACAAAAAAGAGCCCGCGACGTCCTCCCGCTGCGGGCCAAGTCAGGGGTCATGGGTAGTCTTTTTGGGAAACGCGTCTGGAAAGCCGAGGTTCCGCGCAATCCGAAAGGGCCCGCCACCCGAGGTTCTCGAACTCATTCGAAATGTCGGCGAGCATACCCCAGGCCGAAAAATAGAGCCTCAGGGCGATCTCAGTAAGTTCCTCAGCGGTCGGTACGTTCAGGATCACGTGCGGATCGCGACGAGCGGCCAGACGGCATCCGGGTTGCCATGGCGCATCATCGCGCAGATGTGCGCGCCATCCCCTGGTCCATACCGGTAATGACGAGAGGTCCCGAGACATGGAGAGAAATCAGATGGCATCGGAAACCCCATTCGCTCCTGGAAAGGTGGCTGTCATTACCGGGGCTGCCAGCGGCATCGGCCGCGCCGCTGCCGAGCGATTCTCTGGGATCGGCATGCGCATCGTCCTGTTCGACAGGAATGCAGCCGGGTTGGCCGAGGTAGCCGGTTCACTGGCGGCAGAGACGAAGACCATCGCCGGGGATGTGGGTCAGTTCGCGGACGTCGAGCGTCTCCGGGACGCGGCCTTCCGAGCCTTCGGGGAGGTCAATGTGCTCATGAACAACGCCGCTATCGGTGGCGAGGGCAGCGACAATTGGAATGGTCTCGACGCCTGGCGTCGAATCCTTGAGGTGAACTTTTGGGGCGTCGTCAATGGCGTGCATGCCTTCACCCCGGCGATGCTTGAACAAGGTAGTCGCGCGGCGATCATCAACACCGGATCGAAGCAGGGCATCACCAATCCGCCGGGGTTCCCGGCCTACGCGGTTTCGAAGGCGGGCGTGAAAACGCTGACCGAGCAACTCGCTCACGGTCTTCTCGAAACCGGCAAGCCCGTGAGCGCACACCTGTTGGTTCCCGGCTGGACCTATACGGGCTTGACCAATGCCCCCGACGGCAAGCGGCCCGCGGGTACATGGACGGCCGATCAGGTCGTTGAGCGAATGATCGGGGCGGTCGAGGCTGGCGACTTCTACGTGATCTGTCCCGACGGGATGGTCACGCCCGAACTCGATGCGGCTCGCATCCGCTGGGGAGCCGAGGACATGACCGAGAACCGACCGGCTCTCTCGCGATGGAACCCGGCTTGGAAGGATCGGTTCGAAGCGTTCGTGAAGAAGGAGCTGGGCGAATGAAGCCTTGCGTGATCTGGCAAGCTTGAGGTGCGCCAATCACCCACGAAATTGATCGTGGGCCGTGAGCCGCAAGGTCACAGGGCAGGCAAGCTATTGCGTTGCCTCGGCAGGTCGCTTCCAATACGTCGCGACTCAAATCTGGCGCTGATGTCCAAGAATATAGGGGAAGCAAATCTACCTAGCCTCGCTGACCATCACCAATTTCCGTCGCCTTAAGAGCGCAACGCTCCAATTTAGCCCAGGCCTGAACGTCGTCGTAGGCCCAAACAATATCGGCAAGACAGCGGTGGTCGACGCTCTTCGGGCATTGCTTGCTGGAGCCGATGATCCCTATCCAAGATTCACGGTCGATGATCGGCATCTGCCAAAGGGCGAAGCTGGCGCTGGCGATATTGCGTTCGAGTACGTCTTCAAGGAGCTGAATGCCGACGACGAGGCCGACTTTCTGCACGCCCTTAGGGTTGGAGGGGACGGTAAGGTTGAGGCGAAGATCGGCGTCACCTACAGCGATGCCGACAAGGCGGGTCGGTTGCGATCGCGGAAATGGTGCGGCGATCACGACGAGGTTGGCATGACCTCAGGCATGCTCGACAACCTCCGAAGCGTCTATCTTCAGCCCTTGAGGGACGCAGAACTCGGGTTGCGCCCCAGCCGCAATAGCCAGCTCTCCCGGCTTCTGCACTTGCTGTCGGATGATGTCGGCAAGGCACAAATTGTGGAAGAGCTCAAAAAGCTCGACCTTGCTCTCAAGCTGCTCAAGCCGATCGAGGCCACGCAGAAAGCGATCTCCGGGCGTCACGCCACTATGCTGGGTGCGCAGCTTGCTCAGGCGCTCAGTGTCGAGCTCACCGGAAACGACTTCGGCAAGCTCGCCGCTCGCCTTTCGCTCTTGGTGGACACGTTCGAGATCGAACGCAACGGCCTAGGCTACAACAACTTGATTTTCATGGCCGTGGTTCTGAGCGAGCTTGCCAAGAATGCCGACGCCGCTTTCCGCGGCCTGATCGTCGAGGAGCCCGAAGCCCATCTGCACCCGCAACTCCAAGCAGTACTGCTTCGATACCTTTCGGCCTTGCAGAGCAAGGAGGGCGAGAGGCCTGTTCAGATCTTCGTCACCAGCCATTCGCCGAATTTCGCGAGCATCGCGGATCTGGATTCGATCGTGTGCCTGGTGGACACCAGTACCGGAGTCGAGACCTTCCATCCTCGAACGATCATGTTTGGCAAAGGCAAGCGTGAGAAACTGAAGCGCTATCTCGACGTCACTCGAGCCGAGCTGTTCTTCGCCCGCCGCGTTGTCTTCGTCGAGGGGGCCGCCGAGCTGATCATGGTCAGTGTTCTGGCCCAGTGCGCGAAGTTCGACCTGCGCGATTACGGCGTCAGCCTCATCAGCGTCGAAGGGCTGAACTTCGATTCCTTCCTGCCGCTCTTCGGAAAGACGGGCATCAAGATTCCGGTCTCGGTGATCACTGACGCGGACCCCCAGAAAGTGAAAGGCGCGGATGGGAAGGACGTGGCGCACTATCCGGCCGCCGCCGAGGCAATCGTCGTTTCCGACAACACTGCCGCCATGAAGGCCCTGGACGATGACTTTGTGAAGGTCTTCCACGGGCAGAAAACGTTCGAGTACGACTTGGCGCTGGTGGGAGCAAACCGCGATGCAATGCTAAAGGCTCTGGGCACCATCCATCCGATCATCGCCAAAAACCTTACCGCTTCCGTCGACGCTGCCATCGGCGATCRAGCGAAGGCCAAGGCACTGTTCCGCGGGATGTTCGAACGCGACGAGGACAACGTTCAGAAGGGAAAATTCGCCCAGGCGCTCGCTGCATGCATCCAAGATGAAGGCATGGAGTTCGTCGTCCCGGGCTATATCCGGCGCGCCATCGAGCACGCGTGCCAGCCGTGATCGAGCTTTCAGAGCAGCAACGGGCGATTGTCGAGCTACCACTCGAGGCTCTCTCTGTAACTGCCTGTGCGGGAAGCGGTAAAACCAAGACCGCGGTACATCGCCTCGCGGAGATGCGCGCGCGTTTGGACGACGATCGGGGCATGGTTGCGCTGCTGTCCTTTTCCAATGTCGCCGTCGACACCTTCAAAAGGGACTATCTCGACCTCGGTCGTTCCCAAGCAGGACGCCGGCGATCCATGATGGTCGAAATCGATACCGTCGATGGATTCATCACCGGCAATATTCTCCGGCCACATGGCCACCGTGAGATGGGCTGTGACCGAACGCCCTTCCTCGTAGAGGGACGGGAGCCCTTCCTCAAAAGCTTCACGGTGTTCGACGGCGAACGGTCCAATCCGATCGCCGACCTTCAGATACGCACAAAAGATCGGAAGTTTGAATTTGGCTTGGGTCGCAATTTTACACTGGTAGATCGCGCTCGGGCGATCTCAGCGATGGAGAAGCTAGGCAAGGTGGGCGCGTACACCCATGAGATCGCGCGCTATTGGGTGATCAGAACGCTAAAAGCGCAACCGTTCGTTCTTCGCGCGTTGGCGCGTCGGTATCCGCAGATTCTCATCGACGAGGCGCAGGATATCGGACCAATGCACGAAGCCATCTTGCAGATTTTGGTCAAAGCGGGATCCGTTCTCTCCCTGATCGGGGATGCCAACCAGGGAATCTATGAGTTTTCCGGGGCAAACGGTCGGTTCCTCGCCGAGTACGGCCGGTCCCCCGGCGTGACTGCGCGCGACCTCAAAATCAACTACCGCTCGGTGCCGGCCATCCTTGAGATCGCCAACACCCTCTGTGGTCGCGAGGACAAGCCCGATCGCGGTGCGCCTCGCTCGCTGCATGGCGCATTTTACTTCCCCTACAAGAAGACAGAGAAGGCGGCCGCTCTTGCGGTATTCGGGAACATGCTCGCCGCAGCCAAAATTGCCGAGGACCAAGGCATCGTGCTCTGTCGTTCTGCGGACTGGGCCGATGATTGGGGCGGTGGAGGCGAGACGCAGGGGCAGGGAACCGTTCGGGCCTTTACGGAGGCCGTTGTATACCGCGATCGGCAGCGACGCTTCGATAAGGCCTTTCGGAGCACCTGCATTGGAATCTCTGGACTGCTGGACCCGCGTCACTCTGATTTGACGTCGCGGCTGACGCGCGGCACTTTGACCAGTGAGTTCCTTGCGATGAAGCGCGAGATTTGGTCGTTTGCTCGGAATCCAGATGACGGATTGCCGTGTGGGCATCTCCTGGCGAATTCCGAGTGGCACCCATTGCTGCTGAGACGAATCAGGGAATTCCTGAACCGGCTGTCGACGACCTACGGCCTCGGACTGGCAGATAACCTTGGCGCACGGCTTGCCAAGCGGGCTTTGGATGATCGCCCGTTGGTTGAAGCTGAAAGCCTCGCAGAACCGAAGGCTCATCGGTTCCGTGTTTCGACTGTCCATAAGGTGAAAGGTGAATCCCTTGAGGCAGTTATGTACGTGGCCCGCAAGGAACACATTCGAGCGCTTCTCGACGGTACGCAGAGCGAACTCGGCCGCATCGGATACGTCGCGCTGACCCGGGCTCGAAATCTCTTCGTTCTGGCAGTACCCGATAACGCGTTGAACGACCTCGAAGCCGACCTCGAGGCCAAAGGATTCCGCAGAGCGGGTGCCGTAGCCTAGCGGCTCTCATCGGCGGCGCAGCGCTTGAGACGCCCTGCACGATGCGCGTTTTCCTGCCTCCCTCCTCGAAAGGAAGCGTCGGCGCTTCATCGAGACCATCGCGCCGACGCTGAGGCTTCAGTCTACTTCGATCGTGAGTTCATCCGCTTCGGGGAAATCGATGCTGGCGTAGCAGGCGTCGTCGGCGGGCCACTTGCAGTCGAAGTATTGCGACTTCGATCCAGCGCGTTTCGCTCCGGTGAGTAAAACCTGCGGATCAAGCTCTGGGCGTTTGAAGGCGAGCGGAGCGCTCGCAATCTAGTCGGTTTTTAGTAGATTCAGCCTTCCGCGAATCGAAGCATTTGGACAGGAAATCGAATTGGATAGTGGTCTCCCGCATGGGTTTAGCATAAAGTCCCGGGGCCGGAGTGGTCCGCCTTATGCAGTCTATTATTTTGGAAGATACATAAAGTCATTCCAGTCGCAGCTCTCCGCAAGGAATTTTATT
>NZ_JBFTZN010000289.1:0-7371 GCF_056406775.1 Allobosea sp. P1_A7 | reverse complement strand
GTCCAGGCCATCGGAAACCCCTTTTGATTCAGCACCAAACGGGAATCACAACCTGCTGATATCGCTCAACTCCTTTTAAATCCGGCTCTCAGCCAGGAGCGTGTCCTTGGTCAGCAGGCCGGCATCCTCGAGCTTTTCGAGATCCGGCAGGTCGCGCAGGCTGGCGAGACCGAACACCGACAGGAATCTGTCGGTCGTGACATAGGTATAGGCCGCCCCCGGCTCCGGCCTGCGCGGTCCGGCCGTAATCACGCCGGCGCGTTTTAGCGCCGCAACGCCGTCGCGGCTCATCTCCTTGCCAAAGACTTTGCCGAGCTCGCTGCGTGTGATCGGCTGCAGATAAGCGATCCCGGACGGAAACAGCATCTCAGTCGGCGACAAGCCGGCGGTTGGTTGCGGCGCTCCGGACAGCGCCCGGATCGCCGGCCCAAAAGCGCCGCGCGACCGGTGCTGCCAGCCCCCGGCGACTGCGACCAGGTCATAGGGGCGGCCGCGCAGCTCCTCGCGGATGTCGGCAATGATCAGATCGATCGCACAGTCGCGACCGACCACCTGCGCCAATTACCGGAGCGCCCGTGGGCGTCGACCTCTCGTTAGGGCGGTCCACTGATCATCTCACCAAACGCATGTTCAGGCGGCGCGAGGCGAGGCTCTGGCGTGCTCTTGCGGGCAGCGCGGGCCGCTCGCCCGCGGACGAGCCTCGCGCATCATTGGCGCAACGTCCTTGGGCGGAATCGGCGCGGTACGGGCACCAGCTCCGGGAGATCTCCGCCCGTTACTGCTGCGCCAGGCGCCCTTCGGCAAGGTCGCGCGCCTGCGCCTCCGGATCGCGCTCCGCCGGCGGACCGTAGCCGCCGGCACCCGGCGTGATGATCTCGACGATCTGTCCGGGTTCGAGCGCACCATCGCCCCTTGTAAAAGGCACGACACCGTCGCTGAAGGAGAAGGAGCCGCCCTGTCCTGGCTCGCCGCCGGCGATGCCCCAGGGCCGCGACTTCAGGCGCGAATTATCCACGTTGAGCCGGCAGGGAGCCTCGGCCCGGTAGACGCGGCGAAGGCCCATGCCGCCGCGCTGGCGGCCGCGCCCGCCCGAGCCATCGACCAGTTCATAGCGCAGCAGCGTCAGGGGGTACTCGACCTCCAGCGCCTCGACCGGCAGGTTCGAGGTATTGGTCATGTGGACATGAACGCCGTCGAGACCGTCCTTGCCGGCGCGTGCGCCGGAACCGCCCCCGATCGTCTCGAGATAAACCCAGAGATCACCGCTATCCGGCATCGCCCCCATGAAGGTAGCCGATGCCACGGCCCCGGAGCAGGCCGCGATGACACGATCGGGCACCGCCTGGGCGAGCGCCCCATGGATCAGGTCGACGACCCGTTGGCAGGGTGCGATGCGCCCGTTCACCGCCGCCGGATGCAGGCAGTTCAGCACCGTGCCTTCCTTCGCTGCGACGGTGAGTGGTCTTGCGAGGCCGGCATTGGGCGGGATGGTCGGGTCGGCCACTGTCTTGACGGCGTAATAGACGGTCGAGAGCAGCGCGGTATAGACCATGTTGAAACCGGCGCGAGCCTGTGGCGGGCTGTCGAAGGCGAGCGTCATCTCCTCGCCAGCGACCGTGATCGCGACCGAGAATTCCATCTCGTCATCGAGCTCGGGATTGTCGAAGCGGTCGCTGAACCGATAGACGCCATCTGGAATCGAGGCGATGCCGGCGCGCATCTTGCGCTCCGCATAGTCCTGCAGTGCCTTGCCGGCCGCGAGCACGGTGGTGCGGCCATATTTGTCGCAGAGCGCCCTGACGCGCTCGACGCCAAGGCGGTTCGCAGCCATCTGGGCGCGCAAGTCCGAGAGTCGCTCGCGCGGAACCTGGCAGTTGAGCAGGATCAGCTCCTGCACATCCTTCATCAGGGTGCCGCCGTCATAGAGGCGGATCGGCGGGATGCGCAGGCCTTCCTGATAGATATGGGCGTGGCCGCGATCGGCGAAATCGGAATGATGCGCCGTGTTGACGGCCCAGGCGACCATCTTGCCGTCGTGGAAGACCGGCTCGGCCAGCACGATGTCGGGAAGGTGGGTGCCCCCGCCCTCATAGGCGTCGTTGCCGATGAAGACATCGCCCGGCTTCATCTCCGAGACGGCATGGCGCTTCAGGATATGCGGGATGATGCCGATGAAGGAGCCGAGATGCATCGGGATATGCTCGGCCTGGCACAGCGTGTTGCCTTCAATATCGAAGAGCGCAGTCGAGCAGTCGCGGCGTTCCTTGATATTGGTCGAGTAGCTCGCCTTGACCAGCGCCTCGCCCATTTCCTCGGTGATGGAGGCGAAGGCGCTGCCAATGACCTCTACGGTGATCGGATCAACGGTGACGGGTGTAGGCGCGTTCATCACGGCGTCTCCAGGATCAGGTTGAGATAGGGTTCGACACGGGCGGTCATGCCGGGCAGCAGCACCGTGGTCGCATCCATCTGCTCGATGATCGCCGGGCCCTCGATCAGATTACCCGATTTGAGCTTTTCGCGGTCGTAGAGCGCACAATCGACGAAGCCTCCGGTTTCCGTAAACCAGACCTCCCGACGCCCCATGATGGCCGCGGAAGCATCCGGGCCGGCGTCGGGCTCGGGCCGGAACTCGGCCTTGGGCACGAAACCGATGGCCTCGACGCGGTAGGTCACGAGCTGGACCGGTTCGCCTTCGGCCACGAATCCGTAAAGGCGCTTGTGGGCCTCGGCAAAGCCGTCCGCCAAAGCCCTGATGGTTGTAGGCGTGATCGGCCCGTCCGGGACGTCGATGGCGAGCTCGTAGTTCTGGCCGTGATAGCGAAGATCGGCCGTGCGTTTCAGCTCGCGATCGGCAGGCGTGACATTCTCCTCGGCAAACCAGTGCTCGGCCTGGGCTTCAAGGCCTGCGAAAATCTCGGCCATGTCGGGGACGAGCCCATCCCCCAGCGTCGCGAGCCGGGTGGTGGCGAAATTGGCGCGCAGGTCGGTCAGAAGCAGGCCGAGTGCACAGCCGATTCCGGGATTGCGCGGCACGACGATGCGCTTCATCTCCAGCTCGCGCGCCAGCCGCGCGGCATGGAGCGGCCCCGCGCCGCCGAAGGCGACAAGCGCGTAGTCGCGCGGATCATGCCCACGCTGCACGGAGATGACGCGGATCGCCTTGGCCATATTGGCGGTCACCACCGAGATGATGCCCTGCGCCGTCGCCATCAGGTCGAGGCCGAGTTGTTCCGCAAGCCGGCCGATCGCCTGTTTGGAGCGCGCCTGGTCGATCGGCATGCGGCCACCGAGCAGATGGGTCGGGTTCAGCGTCTGGAGCACGACATTGGCGTCGGTGACCGCCGGTTCGGTCGAGCCGCGGGCATAGCAGACTGGCCCGGGGTCGGCGCCGGCACTGCGCGGGCCCACCTTGAGCAGGCCGCCGGAGTCGATCGCCGCAATCGAGCCGCCGCCGGCGCCGACGGTGTGGATGTCGAGCATGGGCGCCTTGATCGGGTAGCCATGGACATTGGCTTCGCTGGCGAGCTTGGCCTCGCCGCCACGAAGCAGCGCGACATCGGAGGAGGTTCCGCCCATGTCGAAGGTGATCAGGTTCTCGATGCCGGTCATGCGGCCGATCGCCTGCGCAGCAACCACGCCGGTCGAGGGGCCCGAAAGCAAGGTCCGCACCGGCAAGCGTGCCGCCATGTCGAACCCAATGACGCCGCCATTGGACTGCGTCAGATGCGGTGTGGTGGTGACTCCGAGTTCTTTGAGCCGTTCGGCGAGCCGTTGGATATAGCCCTGCATCACGGGGCCGAGATAGGCGTTCACCACCGCCGTCGAGATGCGCTCATACTCCCGGAACTCGGGCGCGACCTCATGCGAGGCGCAAATGAAGGCCTCCGGAAATTCCTCTGTGACGATGCGCCTTGCCGTTTCCTCATGCTCGGGCCTGACGAACCCGTAGAGGAAACCAATGGCGACGGCCTTGACGCCGGCCGCTTTCAGCTCTCGCGCGGCCTGGCGCACGCCCTCCTCGTCGAGCGGCGTCTCGACGGAACCGTCATGGCGCAGCCGTTCCGCGACGCCGAAGCGCAGGTCGCGGGTGACCAGCGGCGCCGCCTTGTCGACCTGAAGATCATAGAGATCCGGCCGCTTTTGCCGGCCGATCTCGATCAGATCGCGGAAGCCATCGGTCGTGATCAGCCCGGTCCTGACGCCGCGGTGCTGGATCAGGGCGTTGGTGCCCACCGTCGTGCCGTGGCCGAAATAGGCAACATCTCCGGGTTTGGCGCCGACGCGCTCCGTCCCCTCCTGGGTACCGCGTGCAATGGCGCGGGAGGGATCGTCCGGGGTCGAGGGAACCTTCCAGACGGCGACCTGGCCACTCGCATCATCGAAGAGGCAGACATCGGTGAAGGTGCCGCCGGAGTCGATCCCGATACGCCAGGCCATGAGCTCAAACCCTCTCCATCAACAGGCTGCGATCTCCGCAGCCGCGGACCATGGCGTGCCATGGCCAAAACCACCCTGATAAGCGCAGACCGCCGCCGCGTGGGCCGCGCCCGCAGCCAGGGCTTCCGGAACCTCTCTCCCCTCCAGCACCGCCAGAAGGAATGCGGCGATGAAACCATCTCCCGCACCCAGCGTATCGACGATTTGGGCAGGGGTGATCCCATGGCGATGGAATACCCCACCTGCCAGCGCGAGCGAGCCGCGCTCGCCGCGCGTCACCACCACGAGACCCGGACCGGTCTCGAAGCAGCGACGGGCGAGGTCGCTGCATTCCGCGTCGGAACTTGAGGGGAAGGAGAGGAAGGCGATGTCGAGATGGGGGAGCGTGGCGGCCAGATTGGCCTCAGTCCAGCGCTCGGAGAAATCATAGGAGAAACGGCGTATCGAGGGGCGCAGCGCCGCGAGATCGGCATCCAGTTCGCTGTAGATGCTCGAATGCACCAGGTCGAAGCCGGCGATATAGGTGAGATCCTCGGAAAGGAAACCGCCCCATTCTCCGCGGACACCGCGTTGCGAGCGAAGGAAATGGCGGTCATTGCCGTTATGGCCAATGAAGGCCCGGGCATTGTCGCCGGGGAGCACCCGGCAGCGGCCCGTGTCGACCCCCTCCTCGCGCAAGGCGTTGACGATCAGTGTCCCGGCTTCGTCGGAGCCCAGGCAACCCATGTAACCCGTCTCGGCGCCGAGACGGTGCGCCAGCACGGCGACATTGACAGCATTGCCACCCGGAAACTGCAGCGCGCGATCGACATAGGTGTCGACCGTGTTATCGCCGAGTCCGAGCAGCCTGCAGGTCATGGACGTGTCCCTGGCCGATTTCCCATGCGCCTGATCAGTAGGCGACCTTCCACATGTAGCGCCGGGTCGAGAGCGGCTGGTTGTGCAACACCGAGAGATGCGCCGCCATCCGCTTCAACGCCGACTGCAGGATATAGGGCGCGACGATGGGGCGGATTTCCGGCGCGACACCCGCCATCGCGAAATCGCGGGAATCATATTTCATGACGCGTTCGGCATAGGTGTCGCAGAAGCTGGTGACACGCTCCATCAGTGGCCGGCTCGGGTCCTCTCCGCTGATCAGGATCAGCGGTGTCTGGCGATCGATGATCTCGAACGGGCCGTGGAAGAACTCCGCCGCCTCGATCGGATAGCTGTGCAGCCAGAGCATCTCCATGAGGATGCAGACGCCGAAGACATAGGCCGTGGTGAAGCCCGGCCCCGAAGCGACATGGTAGAAGTTGCGATCCTTGGCATAGAGACGGGCATCGGCTGCGGCCCGCTCCTCGTTCTGCTCAGCCGCATCGCAGATGGCGGCTGGGAGCGCGTCCAGCGAGGCAACGAGCTTGTCGCCGAGCGGCCAACCTTCCTTCGCGCTCATGATGCCGCCGATCAGCGCCTGCATCAGCATGAACATGGCGGCGAAGGATTCGCTGGTATCGCCCACCACGAAGCTCTCGGGGGCCGCGGCAGCGAGCGGCTTGTCGGCATATTGGCTGAAGGCCACGACCTTGCAGGGCTTGCCCATCAGGGTTGCCGCGGCCGCGACGGTCTCGGGTGTCGTGCCGGACTTGGAGGCGAGCAGAACCAGCGTGCGCTCGTCGAGGCGCGGCGGATTGATCGCCATGAACTCGGCCGGGAAGTAGCGTCGCACCTCGATTCCAGGGGAATAGTGCTCGAGCCAGTACTTGATGCCCAGCATGGCGCGGTTCGCCGAACCGCAGGCGACAAGGTAGATCCGGTCGATCTGCGGGGCGAGGCGGCGCCCGAGCGCGTAAGCCTCGGGCACGGCGGCGCGGGTCTGGGCGAAGCCCTCATGAACGCGGGTGCGGTCAAAGGCGATGGACATGGGAGGAACCGATTCCGTAAGCGGAGAATTGCGAGGTTCAAGAAACTGGTATACACCAATCACCTATACCAATTCGTGTCAAGCATAGTCCAACTGACTTATGGCCACCTTCGCCGACAACGGATTCTCGTATTTCAGTGCCTCCGGGGATGTGGAGCCGGCGCAATCCTCGCTATATGCGGGAACGGGAGAGGCCCGAGAGACACCAGCCATGCGCGAACCCGTAAAACGGGCCAAGCCGATCTATGTCGAGGTTCAGGACTACCTGCTCGACCTCATCAGCGGGCCGGATTACGGCCCCGGTGAACGGGTGCCGTCCGAGCGCGCGCTGGCCGACACGCTCGGCATCAACCGGATGACGGTGCGCAAGGCGATCGACAAGCTGGTCGACCGTAATGTGCTCGAGCGCAATGGCACCAGCGGCACGCGCGTCCCCCTGGTCCAGGTGACGCGCCCGATCGAGGTGCAATCGACGCTCGGCATCACCCGGATCATCCGGAACGCTGGCGGCAACCCGGGTAGCAAGCTGCTGCATTTCGGTGAGGAGAAGGCAACCGAGAGCATCGCGCGTCGGCTCGACATCCCGGTCGGCGCCGAGCTGATCATGTTCCGCCGGCTGCGCAGCGTGAATGATGAGCCCTTCTGCATCGAGACCAGCCATCTGCCGGCCTCGCGCTTCGCCGGGCTGCTCGCGGAAGACCTCATTGGTGGGCAATCGCTCTATGAGCTGCTGCGAGAGCGCTATGGCGTCAAGGCCAGCGCCCGCGACCGCGAGATCGGCGTTGGCATTGCAACCGATCTCGAAGCCCGGCTTCTGCAGCTCAAACCCGGCTCGCCCACGCTCGTGTTGCGGCTGATCGCCCGCGACGGTGAAGGCAAGCCGATCGAATACATGAAATCGGTCAACCATCCGCATCACGTCGTCTTCCGCAGCTCAACGCCCGCCTCACAGGACTGACCATGCCACCATCCGCATCACGTCGTCTTCCGCAGCTCAACGCCCGCCTCACAGGACTGACCATGCC
>NZ_JBFTZN010000288.1:0-7375 GCF_056406775.1 Allobosea sp. P1_A7 | reverse complement strand
GGGTTATGCCAATATCGGCGGCCTGCTGATGACCATGGGCCTCGGCTATGATTCCGAGGAAGGCCGCGCGCTTGCCGGCGCCCTCACCGCGATCATGACCGGCGTCTCCTATGCGACCTCGGCCGAAATGGCGGGCGAGCTTGGCCCCTTCCCCGGATACAAGAAGAACGCCAGCCACATGCTGCGCGTCATTCGCAACCACCGCACCGCCGCTCATGGGCAGGCCTCGGGCTATGAAGGCCTGCAGGTTACGCCGGTGCCGCTCGACCATGGCACGCTCGCCCGTCTCGGCGGCTCGAGCGCCACCATGTCGGAACGCGCCCGCGCCGTCTGGGACGAGGCCCTCTCGCTCGGCAAGATGTATGGCTATCGCAATGCTCAGACGACGGTGATCGCGCCGACCGGCACGATCGGCCTCGTCATGGATTGCGACACCACCGGCATCGAGCCCGATTTCGCGCTGGTGAAGTTCAAGAAGCTGGCCGGCGGCGGCTACTTCAAGATCATCAACCGCGCCGTTCCCGACGCGCTGCGCTCGCTCGGCTACCGCGAGGCCGAGATCGCCGAGATCGAGGCCTATGCCGTCGGCCATGGCTCGCTAGCCCAGGCTCCTGGCATCAATCACGGCTCGCTCCGGGCCAAGGGCTTCCCCCAGGCCAAGATCGACGCGGTCGAGAAGGACCTGAAGGCCGCTTTCGACATCAAGTTCGTCTTCAACAAGTGGACGCTGGGCGAGGACTTCCTCGTCAATGAGCTCAAGGTCCCGGCCGAGAAGCTGAATGACATGTCGTTCGAGCTCCTGCCCTTCCTCGGCTTCTCGAAGGCCGAGATTGAGGCCGCGAATGTCCACGTCTGCGGAGCGATGACGCTGGAAGGCGCGCCGCACCTCAAGCTTGAGCATTACAACGTCTTCGACTGTGCGAACCCGTGCGGACGCATCGGCAAGCGCTATCTCTCCGTCGAGAGCCACATCCGCATGATGGCGGCGGCGCAGCCCTTCATCTCGGGCGCGATCTCGAAGACCATCAACATGCCGAACGACGCCACCGTCGAGGACTGCAAGAGCGCCTATCTGCTCTCCTGGAAGCTGGCCCTGAAGGCGAACGCCCTCTACCGCGACGGTTCGAAGCTGTCGCAGCCGCTGAACTCGGCCCTGATCTCGGACGAGGATGACGACGCCGACGACGCCGTCGAGTTGCTGCACCAGCAGCCGATGGCGGCACGCGCCACCCATGTCGCCGAGAAGATCGTCGAGCGCATCGTCGAACGGATCGAACGCAAGCGCGAACGCGAGAAGATGCCGGACCGTCGCACCGGCTATATCCAGAAAGCCGTCGTCGGCGGGCACAAGGTCTACCTGCACACCGGCGAATACTCGGACGGACGCCTCGGCGAGATCTTCATCGACATGCACAAGGAGGGCGCGGCCTTCCGGGCGATGATGAACAACTTTGCGATCGCGGTCTCGCTCGGCCTGCAATACGGCGTGCCGCTGGAGGAATATGTCGAGGCCTTCACCTTCACGCGCTTCGAGCCCTCGGGCTTCGTGCAGGGCAACCAGTCGATCAAGAACGCCACCTCGATCCTCGACTACGTCTTCCGCGAGCTGGCGATCAGCTATCTCTCGCGCAACGACCTCGCCCATGTCGACCCGAGCGAGATCGGCCATGACGTGATCGGCGGCGGCGTCGGCCAGGACAAGGCGCCGGATGCAATCGGTCCGATCACCTCGACCCCGCTGGCCTCGACTGGCTTCCGCCGTGGCAAGCCGATCAACCTGCTCGCCATCCAGGGCGGAATCGTCCACGAGACCGTCGCCCGCAGCAGCAGCAACGTCACCTCCTTCGCCACCGCAGGCGCGACTGCGCTGAAGCCGGACGCCGAAGAAGAGGCCGTGGGCGAAGCTGAACTGGCCAAGCTCGGCTTCGCGGCTCCCGCCGGCCAGCCGACAGCCTCGGAGCGTCGCGCCGAAGCGATCATGAAGGGCTATGTCGGCGATTCCTGCGGCGAATGCGGCAACTTCACGCTGGTCCGCAACGGCACCTGCCTGAAGTGCAACACCTGCGGTAGTACAACTGGCTGCTCGTAGCACGCAGAGTACTGATGTAGGCGCTCCGGAAGTTTGGTCAGATTCTACCCGAAGTGCGCCTCGATGAGAGCGGAAGTCCGCCGCACCCCTGTGTGAGTGGAACCATAGTTTGCCTTATTGACGCATCAGCTCCACGCAATTGACGCGACGGCCTGCCGCACCTCGCGGCAGGCTTTTTTGTGCAACGAACCCGTCGGCTCCCTGGGGGCGATCACGTGGCCGCTCTCTCGGCGCTTCTGGCGCTGGTGTAAGTGGAACGATGGTTTGCCTTTTTGACGCTTGAATTTGCCGCAAATGACGCAGCGGCCCGCCGCAGCTTGCGGCAGGCTTTTTTTGGGCCTCCCCTCCAGGGAGACCGGTTCCCTTCTCGAGCGGCCACGCAAACAGCTCCCGTGTATCGAGCGCCTTCAGGCGGAGCCGCCTCCCATTAGTCCACGATCGCGCCAGTGACGAGGGAAGAGCCGATCGAAACCGCTAGATTGCGTTTGCGACCGGCTCGATGGGCGGCGCGACGACATTGTCTGCGCCAAAGAGGGCGATTAGCTTTTCGAGGGATCGAGCGCTACCACCTCGCTACGGAGCTAGCCCCCTCACCCGATCGCTCGGCCTGGCTTGCGCCGTGTCGCCGACGGAATCCGTCCCTTTCGTCGGGAGCCTCCAACGCCCAGTAACCGGTTCAACTCGCGGAGTTGCTCCTCGATGGACGCTGCGAGGTTCCTGATCCTTGCCTCGTCGATTCCAGCCGCCGTGCGCCCGTCTACAGAATGGGCTTCCTGAGCGGCGAGCCACGCAACCAGCCGATCCTCGAGTTCCTTTGGCAAGCCCACTAGGCCGCCGACGACCTTGCTGTAGTGAGGCTGGGAAATCCCGACCGCGCGCGCCACCGCTCGCTGGCTTAGTCCGGCCCTGAGACGGCATTCCTCTACCGCTGAAAGAAGCTCGCACATTGCCGATCGCCCGGATGTCAGCTAGTATGAATATATGCATTCACTCCATGTGTCGAGCCAGAGGGTTCTCTCCCTTTCGGGAGGTCGGCTGCACAGCCTCGACGTGCCCGCGGCCGACGAGATGGTCCATGGCTGGGATTTCCCCTGGGGCGATGCCGACAGGCCGCTGACCCCGGCCTACTGGGCTGCCCAGGCTTGGATGTGGAAGCTGGACGCTCCCGATCACTACCGTCTCGGCGGCAGCCTTGAGGAGGAACTGCTCGCCTGCATGCTCGGAGGCTACGGCATACCGGCAGAGGTCGGCCTCGCCGCATACGACCGCCTTCGCAAATGCATGCATGCATCGCCCGATGCATTGTCCGAAGACCGCGCGGTCTTCGATGCGCTCTCGACGCCCTTCCGCGTCGGCGATCGGACCGTCCGCTACCGCTTCGCAAGGCAGAAGGCCGGCTACGTCGCGGCCGCCTTCCGCGCGTTGCCGGACATCGACCGCTCACAGGACGACGTCGCGTTGCGCGACGAGCTAACCAAACTGCGCGGCGTCGGCCGGAAAACCGCCTCCTGGGTCGTCCGCAATCTACGGCGGAGTGACGAGGTCGCCATCCTGGACGTTCACATCCTGAGGGCCGGGCGAGCGCTTGGCATCTTCGAGCCCGATCTCACCGTCGAGCGGCACTACCTCGCCCTGGAGGCGGCCTATCTGAGGTTCGCGGCGTCGATCGAAACGGAGGCGTCGATCCTGGATTCGGTGATGTGGAACACGATGAGGCTGTTGCCCGAACGCGGTCCGGGGAGACGCGTCAAGGATTCGCACTCGGGAACGTCCGAGCAGACGGCATTCGCGATCTGAAAGTATTACTCCGGAAGAATTGACGGCGTCCCGCTTCGATGGTTCTCCTTCCGTCAATCTTGGGGAGAGCGTCGTGTCGGGAAGCGGTGGTGGCAGGAGCGACGACGTCGGGTCGATCCCGATCGGATCGTCGGGCACGTCGGGTGCGGGCGGCGGCGCGGGCGGGGCCGGTGCGGATCCTTGCGCCATTATCCAGGACGCGCCGATAAACAGTCCCAAGCCCGTGGTGAACACGCTGGCGGTGGGAGACGTCCTCGACATCCATGTCACCGGCACGGTGCCGCATCGTGTCCTGGAAGTGCGGACCCTCGGTGGCCAGCCCGTCGGGTCGCTGACACATCGCGGGCATCTGGCGCTGATCGCCTGCATCGACCAGGGCAATAGCTATTCCGCGGAAGTCATTCAGCGCTCGGGCGGATCGGTGGTCGTCAGGATCGAGCGCAAGTGATCTCCGTCGCCGGTGGCGTCTATGCGGAGCGGTGCCTCGAGCCGTTTTGGGACGATGTGTATGGCTCGGCCGGACGTGCAGCGGCACTCATCTCCGGCGCCGTGCCGGACGTCAAGCTGCACACCTACCGCGCCGAAGGATTGGAGGACGGGCTCGCGAACCTTGCTGCCGTCTACCGCCTGGACGTGCAAGGTCCGAAGGTCTCCGGACCGGGCGTCGCTTTCGAATACCTGCATTCACTGGCCGACCCGCGGATCGTGCCGCGACGTGACCTCATCGAGGTGCATGCCGCATTTGRGGTGGAGGACGACGTCGTCCTGAGCTTCGGCATGATGGAGGGCAGCGCCAAGGTTTCGGCGAGGCGCGCCGTCTACGACCCGCAGTCAGCGTTTTCACCGCAGCCGTTTCATCGAAACGGCTCCTCCGCGCGGCAGTTGGCACTCGTCCTCAATCGCCTCGAAGGCGGTCGGCTGACGGGGAAGACGGCCCCTGATGACATCATCGACGCGCTCGTTGCCGAGCACGGCGCGGAAATCGTCATCCTGAAGCAAGGCGGCCAGGGGGCCATCGTCGCGACGCGCGCKTCGCGCAGTACCGTCCCGGCCTACCGGAGCGACAGCGTCTGGAAGATTGGCTCGGGCGACGTCTTCTCGGCTGCCTTCACGCTCCACTGGGCCATTCAAGATAGGTCCCCCGAGGAAGCGGCGGACCTGGCTTCTCGTTCGGTCAGCCACTACGTCTCGACGCGGTTCCTGCCCCTCCCCGCTGAGGCCGAGCTCCGGCGCACCGTCGACCGGCCAATCGTACCGGGCAAGGGCCGAATCTACATCGCCGGTCCGTTCTTCAACCTGGGCGAGCTGTGGATGATCGAAGAGATCAGGTCGCAGCTCCTGCACATGGGCGTGGACGTGTTCTCGCCGCTGCACGACGTCGGGCGCGGCCCGGCGCACAAGGTCGCCAAGGCCGACCTCGCGGGTCTCGACGGCTGCGACGTCGTGCTCGCCGTGCTGAACGGCGGTGACGCCGGGACGATTTTCGAGGTCGGCTACGCCGTCGCCCGCGGGAAGCCCGTCGTAGCGCTCGCCCAGAACATTCGCCCAGAAGACATGAAGATGACCATCGGTTCTGGCTGCCAGGTCGCCGACGATCTCGTCTCCGCCATCTATCGCGCGGTGTGGGCCCTGCCGTGAAGGGGATCCTGCTCTCGGGAGGGATGGACTCGATCGCCCTCGCCTATTGGCAGCGGCCGGAGGTGGCCTTCACCGTCGACTACGGCCAGGCCGCCGGGGACGCTGAGATCGCCGCGGCGGGACAGGTGGCGTCGCTCTTGGGCATGCGCCACGAGGTCGTCGCGGTGGACTGCTCGTCCTTGGGATCGGGACACATGGCCGGGACCGAGGCGCTCGACCTGGCGCCCGCCCCGGAATGGTGGCCGTTCCGGAATCAGCTCCTGCTGACCCTGGCCGGAATGCGGGCGGTGACCATCGGCGTCACGGAGCTGATGGTCGGTTCGGTGGCCTCCGACGGCCTTCACGCCGACGGCAGGCCCTCCTTCTACGCCTCCATCGACGGGCTAGTGCGCATGCAGGAAGGTGGCATCCGGGTCACCGCGCCCGCCATCGGGATGACGACAGCAGAGCTGGTCAGGATCTCCGGCATCCCCCAGTCCATCCTCGCCTGGGCGCACTCCTGCCATGTCGGAAACCTGGCCTGCGGCGTGTGCCGGGGCTGCGTGAAACATTACGAGGTCACCGACGAATTGACTGGCGATGCCTACTGACGGCGAGACCGCGCCCCGGCTTGTCGGCGAGAAGCGCCGGACGCCGTTGCCCGATTGGCCGATCGTCACCGCCTGGGCGCGTCGCATCGAAGCGCCCGACCGCGATTTCTTTCAGGTGCTCGGGCGGCGGCGGTCCCGGACGGGCGGCGACCTTCCCGAGCCGAAGCTTGCCGCGCTGCTGCGGCATTCCACGCAGTTGCGGGAGCGCCGTGGCGACGGGCGCTTCGGGGTCTGGGAGAGCCGGACGGCCCCCTCGGCGGGCGGCCTGCATGCGCTGAGGCTCCTCGTGCTCGGCGTCGGTTCGAGCGTCGGAGGTCTTTACGACGGCGAGGCGCATGCCTTGCGGTCACCGGCGAACCTATCGGCAGCCCTCGACCTCAACCGTCGAAGCGTCCGCGAACTAGCAGGGGCGGAGTGCGGAGCCACGATCCAGCTCGTCGGCGACGGGCGTATTTACGCGGACTGCTACGATGCCTGGGAGACGTTGCTGTGGCGCGATGCCGGTGCGGTGGCGACGATCCTGTCGCTGGTCGCGACGGCGCTTTCGATCGAGGCCGTCATCCTCGGGCGCCGCGGCGACGACATCGTCGAGGCAGCGGGCTTTCCGGAAAATTGGGCCGCCGTCGGTGCGGTGCATGTTTCCGGTTGATACGAGAAATCGACGATGCGGTATTATTCCGGCATTTCGAGATGCATTCCGATAGGCTCAATTTTCCGATAACATTCTTCCAACTTTCTCATCGCGCGTTTACCTCGCTTCGGTAAGGATGCCGACAGGGCGTTTCGATTCGAAAAACAGAAAGCGATTGGTTGGTTCTGATGGGCGCGATCGGACATTCTCCGGCCAGCGAGAAATCGTCCCCGTTTCGTAAGGACGCCTCTCTCGATCGGCTGGCGGATCGTTTCAACGTAGCGCAATTCGTGAGCTTCGCTCCCTCGCCAAAGGGTCCGATCCAGCAATTCTCGCGGCTCGCCGACGCCTCGCCGAATTCCCGTTTCGCCAGCACCGCCGACGCCGTGCGCGAGCTCTTCCGGAAGAGCGCGGAGGGCACGGTCAACGTCCGCAGCTTCGACGAGGACCGCCCCCAGAGCCGTGAATTCCTTTACGGGCTGGAGACGACCGACGACGTGCTGTCGGCCTTGTCGCGCCTGTCCTCCGAGGGGCTTTTCACGATCGCCAACGAGACCATCGACGTCAGCGACGGCGGCGTTTCGGGCGTCGCTATGGGCGAGATCGTGGAGTTCGGGCCGGACACGACCC
>NZ_JBFTZN010000287.1:0-7377 GCF_056406775.1 Allobosea sp. P1_A7 | reverse complement strand
GAGCTTCGCTCCCGGCATGCCCTGACCTGACATGCCACATGGTGGCGGAATAGCTTGCCTCCACGATCTGGCGCCGGCCCGCCCGCCTGATCTCGTCGCGCATCCACGGAGCCCGTGCAGGTCATTGCCGGATCGACGACCGGCGCTCGATCACCCGTCCCAGCCATCCATGCCATCGCGGTCATGGCTCTTGCCTGCACCCGGGGCATTGCATCCTGACCACCTCATCTTGCCTCGGCGGGCCACCGACTGTGCAGGTCGTCGATGATGATGGAATGGGAATGGCGCGGACCATGCTCTGCAAGATGAGGATGTCCCGGTGGAAGCTCGCGATGGTCATGCGCAAGGGCATCCGCACTGCCAGCCGGCCAAAGCTGCGATGCGAAGAGCACTGCCGCCAGCGTCGCCAGCGCGAACAGGCCTGCCAGTGTCGCCAGTGGCACTATCGCGCCGAGCCAGCCCGCCAGCGGATAGGTCACCAGCCAGCAGGCATGCGAGAGCGCGAACTGCGCGGCGAACACCGCCGGACGATCCTCGGCGTGAGCTGAGCGTCGCAGCAACCGGCCTGACGGTGTCTGTGTCGCGGAGCAACCGATGCCGAGCAGCGCCCAGGTGACCAGGAGCGCGGCCCAGCCCGTACCCGTCGCCGCCGGAGCGAGTGCCCAGCCGCTGGCCCAGAGGAGTGCAGCGAAGCCGCCAAGGACGGCAGCCAGAAAGGTCGCCGCCGTCAGCATCACCGTTCGATCTGCGACCCGTTCCAGCACACGCGGCAGCGTCAGCGCCGACAGCATGGACCCGCCGCCGAAACAGGCCAGCGCGAGCGCAACCGCGTTGTCGTCAAGGCCGAGCCGCCCCTTCACGATCACCACGGTATTCACGATGACGAGGGCGCCCCCCATCGCCACCGCCATGTTGAGCGCGAGCAGTCCGCGCAGCCTCGGCGTCGCGAGATAGATCCTGATCCCTCGCGTTGTCCTGTCGTAGATCCCGCCCTCGCGTTTCCTGGCTGGAGAGGCCGGTAATGTAAGGGAAAGGACGAGTGCTGCCGAGACGAGGAAGCCGATGACCGTGCCACCGAAAAGCCAGTGAAAGTTGATGACCGTGAGCAAGGCGGCCGCGAGCATCGGGCTGACGATGCTCTCGAGGTCATAGGCCAGGCGCGAGAGCGAGAGGGCTTTGGTGTAGTCGTCCTCGTCCGGCAGCACGTCGGGAATCGTAGCCTGGAAGGTCGGCGTGAAGGCGGCTGAGGCCGACTGAAGCAGGAACACGGCCAGATAGACCTGCCAGATCTCGGTGATGAAGGGCAGCGTGAGCGCGATGGCCGCGCGCACCAGATCCATGGCGATCAGGAAGGCGCGGCGCGGTAGCTGWGCCGCAAACGTACCGACAATGGGCGCGACGGTGACATAGGCGATCATCTTGATCGCGAGCGCCGTACCGAGGACGCCGCCGGCCCTCTCGCCGGCGAGTGCGAAGGCGAGCAGGCCGAGCGCGACCGTGAGGAGACCGGTGCCGACCAGCGCGATGATCTGCGCAGCAAACAGGCGACCGTAGACGCGATTGGACAGGACCTTGAGCATTGTGAGCCTCAGAGGAACTTCGTGATCTGCTTGAATTCGTCGATCGGCTGGCGACGCTCGGTCGGCAGGTCGCCAAGGACCTCGTCGAGGCAGTGATCGAGATGATCCTGCACCAGCGTCCGCTTTGCCTGCGTGATGGCGCTCTCGACGGCCTGGAGCTGCGTCGCGATGTCGAGGCAGGAGCGTCCGGCCTCGATCATCTCGATGACCTTGGCAAGGTGACCACCAGCGCGCYTCAGCCGCTTGATGATCGCGGGATGGGTTTCATGGATGTGGGGTTCAGACATCTTTTGCCTATATCCCCCTAGGGGGGATAAGGAAAGGCGTCCTCCATTTCGACGCGAGGTGTCGGAGTTTCGTCAAGAGTAGACCGCAGATTGCCTCTTCTCACGGCGCTTATCGGTCGTTTGCGGCGAAACCAGCCTCGCATCTCCCGCTTGAAGCACTGCCAATCCGATATCCCGAAGGGGTCAGATCGGCCTTGGACGCGAGCGCAAACGCAAGACCTATCCCGGCCGACGGTGCAGGATCTTATCGATCGCCCTCCCCTGGGCGAGTTCATCGATGAGCTTGTCCAGGTAGCGGATCTCCCGCATCACCGGCTCGGCGATCTCTTCGACGCGGACGCCGCAGACCTTCCCCCTGATGTCGGCTCGCGCAGGATTGAGCGCGGGCGCCTGGGCGAAGAAGGTCTCGTAGTCCGTGTCCTTCGCCAGCTGACAGGCGAGTGCCTCCTGGCCGTAGCCGGTCAGCCAGTGGATGATCTGGTCGACCTCCGCCTTCGTGCGGCCCTTCCTCTCCGCCTTGGCGACCAGAAGCGGATAGACCTTGGCGAAGCTCATTGTGTAAATGCGGTGCTGGGTCATCACGTCCACTACCCCAGGTCGGCGCCGGCGCTGGTGGCGTCCGAATGCTAGCCCAAGCGCCAACAGAGCAAACCTGACGCCATCGTTCAAGGTTCGGGGCGGCCAGAGCCGCCTCCAGCTCGCAGGCGTCCTGTCTGCGCAAGGATCAGCTTCGTCTGCAGGCACGCCCTACCGAAGGAACCGCATTCCGACGCCTTGCGGGAGCGGCTCTGGCCGCCCCGAACCTTGAACGATGGCGTCAGGTTTGCTCTCTTGACGCCTGGGCGCCCCTGGTGGCCGGCGGCAAAGGAACTGCGAACCCTCGGCGGCACCGTCTGAGCCATCCCTTCACCCTGACCAGCCCCCCCAAGCTCGGGAGAACTTGCATGCGCGCTTTTGGCGTCGGCCTCATCGGCACCGGCTATATGGGCAAATGCCACGCTTTGGCCTGGAATGCCGTTGCTCCGGTCTTCGGCGATGTCGCCCGCCCAAGGCTCGCCATGCTGTGCGAGGTGGACGATGCGCTGGCTGCAAGACGGGCGCGCGAGCTCGGCTTCGCCGGGTCCACCGCCGACTGGCGCGCGCTCGTCACCCATCCCGAGGTCGACATCGTCTCGATCACCGCGCCCAACGCCGTCCATGCCGAGATGGCGATTGCGGCGCTAGAGGCCGGCAAGCATGTCTGGTGCGAGAAGCCGATGGCAACGAGCCTCGCCGATGCGCAAGCGATGCTGGCTGCCGCCCGGGCGGCCGGAAAGGTCGCGGCACTGGGCTACAACTACATCCAGAACCCGGCCATCCGGCTGGCGGCGCGACTGATCGGCGAAGGCGCCATCGGGCCGGTCAACCATGTCCGCATCGAGATGGACGAGGATTTCATGGCCGATGCCGAAGCGCCTTTCTCCTGGAAGAGCGCGGCACAATCGGGCCATGGCGCGCTCGACGATTTCGGCGTCCACGCCTTCTCGCTGCTCAAGGTGCTGGTCGGCGAGGTGGCGCAGGTCATGGCCGACATGGCCAGGCCCTATCCGACGCGTCCGCAGCAGGAGGGCGGCGCGCGGCCGGTCGAGACGTACGACATCGCGACCCTCTTGCTGCGCTTCGCTTCGGGCGCGTCCGGGCTCGTCGCGCTCAATCGCTGCGCCTGGGGCCGCAAGGGCCGGATTTTCGTGCAGGTCTTCGGGGCGAAGGGAACGATCAGCTTCGACCAGGAAAAGATGAACGAGATCGAGCTCTACACCACTGAGGGACGCAGCGATCTGCAGGGCTTTCGCCGCATCCTGACGGCGCCGGTGCACGAGCCCTATGACCGCTTCATCCCTGCGCCCGGTCACGGACTCGGCTTCAACGAGCTCAAGATCATCGAGTGCCGCGAGCTCATGCGGACCATCGCCGGCGAGCCGGCTCATCTCATCGATTTCGAAACCGGCTTGCGCATCGAGCGCACGGTCGATGCCGCCGCCAGGAGCTTCCGTGAGGGAGGCTGGAGGACGGTGTAGCTCCCCGGCCTCGGCGCCGCAATCGGCCGTCGGGTTTGCGGTGGGTCCAAGCCGCGATTTGACATGCAGGTATTTACCTGCATAAATTGCCCTCGCAGATGAGTGAGGACGATGGACGCTGACGACGTGTTCAAGGCGCTGGGGGACCCGACGCGCAGAAAGCTGCTGGACCTGCTCTTTGAAAGGAACGGGCAGACGCTCGGCCAGCTCTGCGAGAACCTGGACATGGCCCGGCAATCCGCGACGCAGCATCTCGGCATCCTGGAGGCGGCCAATCTGGTGAGCACGGTCAGGCGCGGCCGGGAAAAGCTGCATTTCATCAATCCTGTGCCGATCCACGAGGTCTACGAACGGTGGGTCCGCAAGTTCGAACGTCACAGGCTCAGCCTGCTCCACGACCTGAAGAAAGACATCGAAGGAAACGAAGAATGACCACGGAAACGACCAGCTTTGTCTATGTGACCTATATTGTCGCGACGCCGGAGAAGGTTTTCGAAGCCATCACCAAACCCGAGATCGCACGGCGCTATTGGGGCCATGAGAACGTCTCCGACTGGCAGGCCGGATCGGGCTGGCAGCATATCCGCGCCAATGACGCGCGGACCGTCGAGCTGGTCGGCAAGGTCGTCGAGGTCTCGCCGCCGTCACGCCTCGTCATCACCTGGGCGAGCCCCGCGCAGGCCGCCGATCCGGCGAGCCATAGCCGGGTCACCTTCGAGATCGACGATTATGACGGAATGACCCGGCTGACCGTCAGCCATGACGAGCTCCAGGCCGGCAGCAGCATGGCGAAGGGGATCAGCCAGGGGTGGCCGGTGGTTCTTTCCAGCCTGAAATCCTTCCTGGAAACCGGCCGGGGGCTCGACGTCTTCGGCAAGAAGAAAGCGGCCTGAGCCCTCAGAGCATCGGCCCGAAAAGTGGATTGCGATTTTCGGAAGAGGCGATGAAAACACAAAGAGTCAGAGCATCGGCCCGAAGGGCGGAATCTGGTTCTCGGAAAGATCCGATGCTCGAACAAGGAGCTGGATCGCCCATCCCCGCGTCCGAACGGACGCGCGGCGATCCAGTGCCCATCGGCAACCTGGCAGCAGGAGAACGACGATGACCAGGCACTTTGCCGGCGGATGCGCCTGTGGCGCGATCCGTTACGAGACAAGCAGCGAACCCATCGTCGAGATCCACTGCCAGTGCAGGGATTGCCAGAAGCGAAGCGGCACGGGGCACAGTTCCTATCTGACCTTCGCCGGGCGCGCCGATGTGGCCATCGCAGGCGAAGCGAAGAGCTGGCGGGTGGCGGGCGACAGCGGGAACGACAAGATCCACGCCTTCTGTCCCACCTGCGGAACGCCCGTTTACCTGACATTCCAGGCCATGCCGGAGCTGATCGCGGTGCATGCGGCAAGCCTTGACGACCCCGGCCAGTTCAATCCGCACATGGTCGCCTATGGCATTCGCGGCCATGGCTGGGACAGGATCGACCCCGCGCTACGGGTCTTCGAGCGCATGCCGCCGGGGTGACCGGCGGCGGACGCGGAGCTTCGATGGACAGCCGGCGCCACCTTGTGAGGCGCATGGCGGCCGCCCAGCTGGACATATTACTGCCCGGACAGCGCCGCGGTCTCGGCAGCACAATCCGGCATCGGGTTCAAGCGCTTCACCTTCGCTGCCTTCACTTCCGCCTTCGCCGCCCTGAGGTCGGCAAGGAAGGCCGGATTGGTCTGCAGCCGCGCAACGGTCGCCGCCCCCATGATGCGCCCGGCATCGACATCGCTCTGCCAGTGGGCGTCGCAGATGACGCGGCTCTGCCCGAATTCGATGCCGCGCTTGAGCAATTCATTCGAGCGCTCGGGATTGATCTGCGCGAAGACCAGGGCCCATCCCCAGCCCGCGGCGGTGTGGCCGGACGGATACGAGCCGTCGGTCCTCAGAATCGCCTCCTGATCCGCCCTGCAGGTCGATTCATTGTGAACGACGAAGGGCCGGACGCGGTTGTATTTGTTCTTCACGCCATAAGTGGAGAGGCCGAAATCGGACAGCATCTTCTGCGTCATCGCGTAGAGGCGCGGGGTCTGCTTCTGGTCGATCCTGACACCCATCGCGCAGGAGAAATTGTCGGCCGCCTGCGGAAAGGCGAGATCGGCATCGGTAGAGGCGAGCTTCCAGCGACTGGTGTTCCGCAGCGGGAGCGTCGCCTTGCGCGTTTCTTCGTCCCTGGCCAAGGCAGCCGAGTCCTTCTCGGGCGGCGGCCCCAGCAGGACCAGGCTGTCGGGCAGTTCGGATGGCTTGAGATAGCCCGGCGCGATCTTGAAATGCGGATCGGTGACCTTGGACTGGGTTTCACCCGCTTGCGCAAAGGCCTGCCCGCAGAGCGCGATGAGCGCAACCATCGAAACACCTGCGGCCCGAACCGCGCTCGCCGTCATAGACATATCCATTCCTTTCGCCATCGTCGAACTCATAGGCAGACCGGTCAGAACCGGTATGTTGCCGCAATCGCGGGACCGTGCTGCGTCACATCGTAGGAAAAACCGCCCCTGCGATAATCGACATGGAGCGCCCTGTAACCGGCCTTCAACGTCAGGCTCTCGCTCCAGGCGTAATTGACGCTGCCCAAGCCCTGCCAGGTCAGGTGCGAGCCGACGCCGAAGCCCCCGACATCGCCTGCAACCGTCACGCTCCATGGGCCACCGAGCTTGATTCCGAGCCGGGCGCCGAGGATGGGGTCGGCCCAGATCTCGGAGTCGCGGTGGTCGATCCGGAGATTGGCCGGGCCCGGCAGGACCTCCAGCTTATTGTTCAGGTTCCAGAACCGGACGCCGCCGCCCAGGTCCAGCGAAACGGCCGCGTCCTCATAGACGCGATAAAGGGCGGAGCCCTGCACGATCGTGCTCTGCGAGCGCAGCTTCAGCGCGGAGAAGAAGGGCCCGGGCAGGTTGCCGCCGGTCGTCACCTGCGAAAACTGGCCATCGACCAGGAAGCCCCAGCGGTCGATACGCATCTCTGCGGAGGCCATCATCGCGCCGTTCAATTCCTTCAGCACGTCGCGGAAGCGCAGGTGGATATCCGCGGCCGGCAGCGGCGGGAAGGTTGCGCTCTTTCCGTCGATCGCCGTCGCCCAGAGATAGCTCGTGATGGAGAAGCTTGGCCCTGAAGCAATGACAGGGGCTGGCGGCCGGGCTGGCTGCGGGAGATCGGACGCCCAGGCGGGCATGTATAATGCTGCCGACGTCAACGCGATGATGAGAGAGCGCACCGTTTCCCCTGACATTGATCTCTGGTCTCGTGGCCTGTCCGTGGCCTGTGTCGACCCGCCGCACGGGCGGAGCGACGGCGTTGCCGACCCTTCGTGCAGGCGGACCGTCCGCGGAAGCCGACGCCTCCGTGCCGCCGATCATGTCCCGACCGGCAGGCGAACTCCGTTCCCAGCATTTCGTGCATGGGCAGATCGCAGTC
>NZ_JBFTZN010000286.1:0-11397 GCF_056406775.1 Allobosea sp. P1_A7 | reverse complement strand
AGCTCGAAGCCTGCCGTCAGAAGCCGATAGGCGAGCGTGCGATGGTAGTTGCCGGTCGCCTCGAAGCCGACAAGGATCGGCCGCCCGATCGCGGCAAGGTCCGCAGCCAGGCGGTCGTAGTCCTGCTTGGTCGCCATCACGGTCATCCGCCGGCGTCGACCGCCTTCTGGCCGTTCGATCAGCACCTCCTGGCGGTGCTTGGACATGTCGATCGCTACCAGCACGGCGCCGGTGGGAGTAGAAAAGCGCTTGGTCATGGTTGGCCTCGCTCCAAAGTGTTGTCTCGACAACCTCACYTTAGAGACCTGCTGGCCGGCCATGACCGCCGTGACGGCGCGCTGCGCTACGCAAGGCTTCGCGCGCCGTCAGGCAACGGTCGAGCCTCTTCCCAATGTGCTACGGCACCGAGTTCACCTCGATGGCGATCCTGCGCTGGTGCCAGCAGACCGGCGTCGAATGGCACTACGTCGCCCCCGGCAAGCCCACGCAGAACGCCTTCGTCGAGAGCTTCAACGGGCGCTTCCGGGACGAGTGCCTCAACGACACGCTGTTTTCGACACTCGCTGAGGCCCGCAGCACCATCACCTCATGGAAGGAGGATTCAACCGACATCGCCCCCACTCGGCCCTCGGCAACATGATGCCCGCCGAGTTCGCCCTCAAATCCACGCTGGAAAAACAGGCCGCCTAAGGCCAGAAGCGAAACCCAGGACTCTCCCTCAGCTCGGAGGAGAAAAGGGTCTCAGGTCACCTGACCGAGACCGGCACGTTGAGGGGGATCGGGGCGCTGGCCGGTAAGAGGGCGAAAATGCGGGACGTCTATGAGGGTGAAGCGCGGCTCTGCAAGTCGCGAGCGAGCGCTGCCAGAAAGGCGACCATCGACCGCTCCGCCTTTCCCCGCTGCAGATTGGTGACGATAGTTTCATAGAGCCCGGGCTCGTCGACAAGCCGCAACGCGGCTTTAGCAAAGGACTTGGCCGTGCCATCGCGGGCGACGATGCCTGTGACCCCATCAATGACTTGTTCGACAAGTCCCCCTGTCGGCCGCGCTACGACAGGCAAACCTTTGCCAAAGGCCAGGCCTGCGACCCCCGACTGGCTTGCTTCCGAATGAGACAATGCCAGTGCGTGGTAGCCGGCCACGGCCTGATCTATCTCCTTTTCGCTCAGCCAACGATTAGCGATTTCCGCATCGAGTTCATTGAGCGCCGTGCGATAGGGCGACAGATCACCTTCGCCGAAGACGCCCAGTGTGACGCTACGGCCCAGTGCGCGGATATGCTTCACAGCTTCAATTAAAAGATTCAGGTCCTTGTAAGGCAGKATCCGGCCGAGGAATAGAAGCCGTAATGGTTCACTAGCGGCCGGCGGGCAGAGGGAGTGCGGCGCAGTATCCACGGTTGGCGCAAAGTCAGGATGGAAAAGAGTAAGAATGCGATCGGCATCGATACCGTGCTCTTCCACCAGGCGGTGCGTTACGGAGCGGCTGAGGGTTACGATGCGGTCGCTGCGATTGAGATCGCGCTGATACCAAGCTTGGAGGCGACCGGCGGGATCACCGGGATGAGGGTCGGCGTCGTGAACAATCGTGACAATTCGTGCGCCAGCCTCGCGGAAGGCGGAGTAGAAAAACGGTGTCCAGACATGCGACAGGAGCAAGACGACGCTCTCGATACCGTCCTGCTGCAATCTCTCCCTTAGCATCGTCCGCTGCGACGGAAGCGAGCGCAGGTTCAGGATGGCGCCCGCATTCGAGGTGAATGTGTTAATTGGAATGAGGCGAGCGCTCGTTGTTGCAAACTCCTCGAAAGTCTCATTCTGGCGCGAAACAGAAATCATGGCGTCGAGAAGAGGTTCGGCCTGTGCGGCGCGCCACACATCCAGTGCAAAGCGCGACACGCCGCCTCGTCGGCCCCAATAAACAAATAATGTGCGGTGCGGCTTAATCATGACCCTACAATACCTTTGGTAGGATATCGACGGGAGCTAATGACAGAAGTCGATCCACAAAATTCTTTGTCGTGGCAAGCACCGGTAATTGCAGCGGCTCGCCTCGGAACGGCCCGCACTCCAACGCGTGAAGCACTATGTTGGCCGCTATTTCGGGTAGCGTATCGGCCCATCGTCCGGCCCCGCTGGAATAGAGGCCGGAGGGGTCCTTGATGGGAACGAGTTCGAAGGGCAACGCGACGCTGTTGTCGTCGGTGAGGAGTTCGGCCCCYCCCCCCCAGCGAGGGGCAGCGACTGGAACACCGCGGAGGATCGCCTCCGCATAGGGGAGGCCGAAGCCCTCTGTCCGTGACAGGGAAAGAAGCAGGTCAAGATCGTCGATGAAGCGGATTGCCGCTATGCGATCATCGTCAGCTGCTGACGTAAAGACGCGATTCGGTGCTGAAGCCCGAAGCTTATCGAGCAACCCGAGAGACTTGGGGTCAGAGGACAGGTCGCGCACCTTCAGCCTAACGTTGATATCCGTCCGCTGGCCCAGCAATAGTTCCAGAGTTTGTACGACGCCACTTAAGTTCTTTCTTGCCGCCGAGGAGCCGACATCGAGCATCGCCCCAACGACACGCTGCGTGCCAGAAGAGCGAGATGCAGGCGCGGGTAGTGGTTCCGCGTCTACCGGGTGGCCAAGCAGTCGGACGGCACGGCCGGTTGCGGCGGCGATGATCTCTGCGCTGAATCGGGTCGGCGCGCTAAGGAGATGGAAATTTCGAGCCTGGCGGCGCGCCCAGTGCGCCAACAACTGTCACGGGTTGTATTAATGGCATACGAGAGGGAGCCACGACGGGAACGCCAAATTCCGTTAGGCGACCATAAAGGTCCTGACGGAGCCCTCGCGGCAGAAGCATCCAAAGCCGACGCAAGCCACTCCCGTGAAGCACTAATGTTATGCTGCGGGCGGTAATGAGCCGATCTCCCCTCCATTGCGCGCAAGGCGTTGATTCATGCCGTGGGGCCCTGTATGGCGGTTAACAGAGTCCAGCGCAATCGCGTCCGCTTTCGCGTTTCACAGCGTGGCCATTGAAATTGACTGTTTGGATCGCGTAAGGATTGGAGGCATGCCTTGCAGAAAAAGACCGCGCTCATAACCGGGATCACGGGCCAGGATGGAGCATATCTCTCTGAGTTTCTTCTCAGAAAAGGCTACAGCGTTCACGGCATTAAGCGTCGGACGTCGCTCTTTAACACGGCGCGCATCGATCATCTTTACCATGATCCTCATGAGAAAGGCGTCGACCTGACGTTACATCACGGTGATCTGACCGATTCATCGAGTTTGACCCGTATTATACAGGCTGTGCAACCGGACGAGATTTACAATCTGGCGGCACAAAGTCATGTCGCTGTTTCGTTTGAAGAGCCAGAATATACAGCGAATTCGGACGCTCTAGGCGCCTTGCGGTTACTAGAGGCGATCCGCATTCTTGGTTTGACAGAAAAAACCCGATTTTATCAAGCTTCGACATCGGAACTCTATGGCCTCGTACAAGCGACGCCTCAGAACGAAACGACCCCGTTCTACCCGCGGTCCCCTTACGGGGTAGCTAAGTTGTACGCTTATTGGATCACGATTAATTATCGTGAAGCTTATGGGATTTATGCGTGCAACGGAATTCTCTTCAACCATGAGTCGCCGATTCGTGGAGAGACCTTCGTTACGCGCAAGATCACGCGCGCTCTGGCCCGTATCAAACTGGGGATGCAGAAGCAGCTGTTCCTCGGCAATCTCGATGCCTTGCGTGACTGGGGTCATGCGCGCGACTATGTCGAGATGCAGTGGCTGATGATGCAGCAAGAGCAACCGGAGGATTTCGTTATCGCCACCGGCAAGCAATTCTCCGTGCGCCAATTCGTCACCCTGGCGGCCGCTGACATCGGCATCTCAATTCGCTGGGAAGGCAAGGGCGTCAACGAGAAGGGCTTCGACACCAAGACGAACGAGTGCATCGTCGTGGTCGACCCGCGTTATTTCCGCCCGGCAGAGGTGGAGACCTTGCTCGCCGCGCGAGGAGCTGCTGAATGAACACGGTTACCAGTACTTTCTTCCGCGCGAGTGAGGCGGCTATGTTGGCTATCCCGGTCTACCGGCCGTATTTGCGCGGCAATCTCTCGGCCTATGTAAATGAGTGTCTCAATACCGGCTGGATATCCTCGCGCGGCGATTTCATCGCTCGCTTTGAGGAGGCGTTCGCAACGTTCACGGGTGCACCCGCGGCGACGAGTGTCGCCAACGGGACGGTTGCGATCCATCTGGCGCTCGACGCCCTGGGCATCGGCGCAGGGGACGAGGTGATCGTCCCGACCTTCACGTATATCGCGTCGGTCAACACGATCATGCAGACCGGGGCGAGGCCGATCTATGTCGATTCGCTCGAGGACACGCTGCAGGTCGATCCTCAGGCGATCCGCAAAGCGATCGGACAGAAGACCAGGGCCGTCATGGCCGTTCATCTCTATGGCCATCCCTGCGACATGGACGCGATTTCCGAGATCTGCCGGGAGCATGATCTGTACCTCGTCGAGGACTGCGCCGAAGGCTTCGGCACTCGCTGGAAAGGGCAGCATGTCGGCACGTTCGGCGACGTCTCGACTTTCTCATTCTTCGGCAACAAGACTATCACGACCGGGGAAGGCGGCATGGTGCTCTCGAGGGATCCCGCCGTCATGGCGCGCTGCAATCACCTGAAAAGCCAGGGCGTTTCGGCCGGGCGCGAATATTGGCACGACGCGCTTGCCTATAATTACCGGATGACCAATATCGAGGCGGCGATCGGTCTGTCGCAGATCGAACTGGTCGAGGAGATCTTCGCCGAAAAGGCCCGTGTCGCCGAAGGCTACCGCAAGCGCCTTCAGGGTCTGCCGCTCCACACGCACGATCCCGTTGGGGATGTCACGCACTCCTATTGGATGTGTTCGATCGTGCTGGATGACGGCGACAGAAGGGACGGTCTGCGCGCACTGCTGAAGGCAGAAGGGATCGACACGCGCCCCTTCTTCCCGCCGGCCCATCTGATGCCGCACAGTAGCGCCAAGGGCAACTTCCCTATAGCCATGAGCGTCTCGCGGCGCGGCATAAATCTACCGAGCTTTCCTGATCTCACGGAGGACGAGATCGACAGGGTCTGCGACGCGATTCGCCGCTACTTCCGGTGAAAGGCAGCGCGCGGGCAGCCCCCGGGGAAACGAGGACGCCGGTGAGTAATTACCTTCTAGGCATCTGGAACGCACGGTACTTCTGGTTCCACCTCGCCATGTCTGACCTCCGCACGCGCTGGCGCAGGTCGTTCTTTGGAATCTTTTGGTCGATCCTCCAGCCATTGTGTCTCACGATCCTCGTCTCGATCGTGTTCTCGAAGCTGTTCAACCAGGAGATCCGGGAATACGCGCCTTACATTCTGTCCGGGCTCGTGATCTGGGATTTCTTAACCTCGACGATCGTAGGTGGCTCGCTCGCCTTCGTGCAGGCGGACGCATATATCAAGCAGACGCGCCATCCCCTAGCGATCTACACGTTGCGCAACTGCGTGTCATCGCTCGTCGTCATGGCGCTGGCCAGTCTCGCACTGATCGGATGGGTCATCGTTGTCCTGCCGTCCACCTTCGGCTGGCACTGGTTGGCGGTCGTCACCGTCTACCCACTGATCCTGCTGATCTGCTGGCCGATTTCGACCGTGATGGCTTATATCGGCGCACGCTACCGCGATCTGCCGAACGCGCTTCAGCTGATTCTGCAGGCGCTCTGGTTCGTCTCGCCGGTCTATTTCCTCGATTCGATGTTCCGGAACGGAGGGCTTCACTGGTTCGTGGACTACAATCCGATATATCACCTCATGCAGATCGTCCGCGCTCCGCTCCTGAGCGGCACATGGCCGACTCTRACCAATTATGTCTGGTGCCTTGCGACCTTCATCGTCGCGGCGCTCATCGCGATCGCCATGGGCACCTGGTCGGAAAAACGAGTAATCTACTACCTATGACCAAGGCCCGTATCCATCTCGAAGACGTGCATTTGCACTATGCCGCCACCGCCTACAAGGAGCGGTCGCTCAAGACCATGCTGACCGGCATGTTCAAAGCGCGGCGTTCGCGCAAGGAACTGGTCGATATTCACGCACTCAAGGGTATCAGCGTAACGATCGATGAGGGCGAGCGCGTCGGCCTCATCGGCCATAACGGCGCCGGCAAGAGCACGTTCCTGAAGATGGTGGCGGGTCTTTATCCGGCCTCCTCCGGCGGTGGCGAGATCAGGGGCACGGTACGCTCGCTCTTTGACATCAGCCTCGGCTTCGAGCCGGAGGCGACCGGGCGCGAGAACATCCTCTACCGGGGGCTTCTTCTTGGCCTAACCCCAAAATTCATGCGCTCCATCGAGGAGGAGATCGTCGAGTTCGCCGATATCGGCGAGTTTATCGATTACCCGATAAAGACCTATTCGGCCGGTATGCAGGTCCGGCTTGCCTTCGCGATTTCCACGGCCGTCGGTGGCGACATTCTGCTCTTGGACGAGGTGATCGGCGCCGGGGATGCCAAGTTCATGGAGAAGGCAAAAAGGAGGATCTCCCGCCTAGTAGAACAGTCCGAGATCATGATCCTGGCGTCACATGACACGAGCACGTTGAAGTCGACATGTCAGAGAGTTTTGGTCTTCGAGGCTGGACGAATCATATTCGACGGGCCGGTGGTGGAAGCGCTTGAGTGTTACGCCCAGCGAAACGAGAGCAAATTATGACGGATCAGAGGCCAACGCGTATTCTATGGCTTCTGAACCATAGCACCCTGCGCAAGTTCGAGCTGACTCAATTGCGCGCCATGGGCATTACCGAAGTTTTCCTTCCAAAGAAGTTTCCTTACGACGAAGGCAATCTTTCAGCAGATGTTGATTGGAGCGTCGACCCCGAACTGTCGATTCCCGATGAAGATCTGGCCATTCTTAACGAACAGGACTGGTACGGCTCACCTAGCGATGCAGCGTGGGAAATCGCGAACAAGCATTTCGACGTCGCGATTATCGGCTTCTTCCCGAAGCAGATTTCCTCGGTAGCGAAGCGCTTCAAGGGGCAGGTCGTGCTTCGGGTGTTCGGCCTTTCTCGCGGATTGAGCTATACTGAGCTCTTGTACGAAACGGTCGGTACGAGTGGCTATGCCCATCTCCTGCGCTTGGGGGCGCGCCTTTGGTTCGGCGCCGGCTATGATCACCTCTACGCCGAAGAAGGAAGTCTTCTGCAGAGACAAAATCTCTATCTTCCCGTCGGCCTCGCCGGCGCTGACCGAAGGAGGGAATGGACCGGCGCTCAAAAAAAGATTTTATTTGTATGCCCCCGAATTGGCACTCAGAAATATTTCTCAGATATTTATGATGAATTCAAAGAAACGTTCGAGGGATTTTCATACACTGTAGGGGGAGCGCAGCCCCTCCCGGTCAAGGATCATGCGGTCATTGGCTATGTATCATACGATGATCATCTAAAGAATATGCGGGAGCACCGAGTGATGTTCTATCACTCGAGAGAGCCTAACCATATCCACTACCATCCCTTCGAGGCGGTTCGGGCGGGAATGCCGCTCGTCTTCATGTCGGGAGGCCTGCTGGACCGGCTCGGCGGGAAGGACGTTCCAGGGCGCGCCAGGACAAAGGGCCATGCGCGAATGCTCGTCAGGCGACTTCTGGATGCCGACACAGAGACGGCAAAGCGCTATGCTGCAAAGCAGGCGAAGCTGCTGGAGGCGGTCGATCCGGCGCTCTGCGGTCCGATCTACCAGGCTGGTATCCGCCGCGTTCTCGACGCGGCAGCACGAATTGCTCCAGCGCCTGCGCCCGTCCGTGCCAAGAAGATCTCCGTCCTCGTCCCGTTGGAGATAAAAGGAGGGAGCTTGCGCGGAGCGAAGGCTCTCGCGGAGACAATCGAACGTGGCAGCCGGCTTGCTGGCGAAGCTGCAGAGGTCGTTCTTCACTATGTTGACCATGACGGCGTTTCAAAGCGAGAAGATTTTCGTGATCTACGCTCCTCGATCGCCACGCTGCCGTTTCGTTGGCAGGAACTCGATCAGGTTACTGCCCAGAGGGCAATGATCTATGCAGGCTTCGATAACTGGCGGGCCGAGAAAAATTCTTATCTCGCGGTCAGGGATGGTGTTAAGCAATTGGCGGATTGCGATCTGGTCATCGTCATATCCGATCGTCTTCTTTCGCCGATGCTGCCGATGAAGCCATATGTTATGATGGTGTACGATTATCTTCAGCGTTATTCGCCGGTATTTGACGACGCAGCCTATGCAAGGTTTCTGGACGCTGGCAGGCGTGCGCAGCGCGTTCTTACAACGACGCGCTTCACTTATGGCGATGCACTTCAATTTGGCGGCATCCCGAAGGACCGCGTACGGTTAGTGCCGATGCTCGCGCCGAATTTCTCAGAAACGCCGATCAGTTCGCCGGCGACCAATCCCGCCTATTTCATATGGACGACCAATGCCGGTCCTCATAAAAACCATCTGAACGCCCTTGAGGCGCTAAAATTGTATTATGAGAGATACGATGGAGCGCTTGCTTGTCGGGTGACTGGTGTCAATACCGATAAATTATTGAAGGGCAGCCAGAAGCATCTTCGCCCCGTGCGTGAGCTCTTCGCACGATCCGACGTGTTGAAGAAGAATATTCGCTTTTTGGGTGAGCTCGATGACGATGGCTACAAATTCCTGCTATCGCGGGCGCGCTTCCTGCTGCACGCAGGCATGATCGATAACGGCACGTTCGGCGTCGTCGAAGCCGGCCAGCTCGGCGTTCCGTCGCTGTCGAGCGACTACCCTGCCATGCGCGAGATCAACGAGGCGTTTGGCCTCGATCTCAGCTGGATGGATCCGCGCGACCCCCGAGAGATGGCAAGCCGATTGAAGGACATGGAGGTTCAGTCCCTCCGCATGGCGCCCCTCGCTCGGCGCGCCGTGCCCGAATCGCCGCGTGATGACGAGAATGCGCGCATTTACTGGGATTCACTGCGGGATCTGATATGAGGCGGTACGGCGTATTCCTGATCTATCCCCCTTCCGTCGATATGCGGAAAGAGGGACTTGGACGCTACCTCGCTGCTTTCGTGAGGGCGGCAACGGAGCAAAGCGACGTCTATTTGGTAATCTCGTGCCCAAGCTGGTCTCGGAAGACACTGAAGGAACTCTTCAAGGACGCGCGGATCACTGAGGACCGCTACGAGTTTTGCGGGCCAGTCAAAAGGCCGCTCTTGCTGTGGCTCTATGAATGGCGCTACGGCGCGCAGAAGAAGCCGGCTCGCGCTTGGACGCGAATTGGGAAAGTGGTCAAGCGCTACGGCACCAGCGCCGCACTTTCGTTCGCGGAAACACTTGGCGGGGCGAGAACGCCGTTCGGCTGGTTTTTGGCACTCTGCGCACTGATTGTGCTGGGTACCATCGCTCTGCCGTTTCTGCTCCTTTTCTACGCGCTGGGGTTCGGGCGGGGGCTTTTCAATTCTGCCGGGCGCCGATTCGTCCGTTTCATCAGGTTGCGTTTGAACAGGGCAAGCGCCCGGCTCGGCCAGTGGCTCAATGGTCGGGTCCCGACTCTGYAGTGGTTGGCCTTCGAAGGCATGAAGCGCCACGAGGCCGATCTGATGTTGGAGAAGATAAAGAATAGCACCGATGTGCGTGCCTGGTACGTGCCGTCTGCTTTTTGGCCACAAGTGAGCGAGATCCCCGCGCCTGTGCTCATATGCCTTCCGGATATTGTCTTGCAGGAGTTTCCTGCTGGCTTTGCCGAGACGGGCAATTCAACGCTCACAGCCTATCGTGATATCAAGCGGACGATCGATGGCAACAAGTATTTTGTGACTTATAGTGGTCACATCAAGCAAAGCATTTTATGCGAGCAGTTCGGGGTTCCCTCTGAGGATGTTCGCGTCATAAGTCATGCACCAAACGAACTCGGATCGTCTGTCCATCTCGTCAATACTCCCAACCCTCGAGAGGCCTCCCTCCATTTTGCGCGAAACGTCTTTCGGTCGGCGCTAAAGAAGGGGCTGCATGCGGAATATCTCGCGGGCTGGGATAATCCAGACGTCAAATACATCTTCTACGCCAGCCAGTTCAGGCCATCCAAGAATATCGAGAACATGCTTCGAGCATATGAATTCTTGAAATCCGAGAAGCTTTTCAGTCATAAGATTATTTTGACTGGAAACCCGGCTCATATGCCCGAGATCAGAGATTTTATAGAGAACAATAAGCTTTCTTACGATGTCTTGTGCTTGGTCGGCTTGTCTGAGCAAGAGTTGGCTGCCTGTTACAAGCTTGCCGATCTAGCAATTTGTCCGTCGTTCTCGGAAGGGGGCATGCCTTTCACGTTCACGGAAGCCGTGTCGGTCGGTACACCATGCATCATGAGCGATATCGCCGTGACCCGGGAAGTCATTGTCGATCCGGAATTGCGGAACGCCACCCTCTTCGATCCTTACGACTGGCAGGCGATGGCCAAAAAGATTCTTTGGGGCCTAGAAAACAGGGATTTCCTCTACGAACTGGAGCGCAGATTTTACGACGACGTGCTGATCAAGCGCACTTGGGCGGATGTCGTTGACGAGCATTTCGCCTTCATGGACGAAATTGCGCTGAAAGAGGCGCAGGTCTCGATCGGATGATGCCGATTACCGGCATGACCTCCCTCCTGATCCTCGGCTTCGGGGGCCATGCTCGCAGCCTCGCCGACGTTGCGATCGCGGCCGGTGTCAGCCGGCTTCTGTTTCTCGAGCCGCTTGCGCGCGCGGGCGAGGGTTTTGCGGGGTTTCAGGCGGTCACCTCGCTTCCTGCCAATCTCACCGGCGAATGGTTCGCTTTTCCCGCGTCCGGTGACAATGCGCGGCGCGAGGATCAATGTGTTGACGCGCCATTCCCGCTGACGCGTCTCGTCTCGCCCGATGCCACTGTCGGGCTCGAGGCCGAAATCGGCGAGGCGACCTTCCTCGCTCGCCATGCACATGTCGGCCCGCTGACTCGGATCGGGCGGGGCGTCATCCTCAACACCGGCTCGATCACTGACCATGAATCCGTGGTCGGCGACTTCTCCCATATCTCGGTTAACGCCACGGTGGCCGGCCGTTGCCGCATCGGGCGACGTGTCATGCTGGGCGCCGGCGCGACCGTGATCGACGCCGTCACTGTCTGCGACGATGTGACGATCGGAGCGGGGGCCGCCGTCGTCGCCGACATCACCGAGCCCGGCACCTATGTCGGTGTGCCGGCGAGGCGGATTGCCTAATCTAGTGGATTGATCGGGACGGAAGAGTCCTGTTGGGGATTCCGGCCGCTGATGCGGTGTGCGACATTGCGGGATGCGTACCGGTATCAGGATCGAAGTCACGGCTTCGGAAAAGGGTCGGCTTGAAGCGATCGT
>NZ_JBFTZN010000285.1:0-7459 GCF_056406775.1 Allobosea sp. P1_A7 | reverse complement strand
GTCGTGGCCTGCTCGTCATAGGACGAGGTCACGGCGCCGGTCGTGGTCGAGTAATTGTTCGTCTCCACGGATTGGCGGCGCACCCCCAGCGTCAGCAGGACGCGCTCGTCCAGGATGGAGAGCGTATCGGCCAGCGCAACGCTCGTGAGATCGCTGTCCGAGGTTCTGGCCCGGGGCACGCGGGTCGCATATTGCGGCTGGGTCAGGACGGGGGCGTAGATGTTCGAACTCACGGGCCGGCCAGCGGTCAGCGCCCGCTCGATCTCGTCGTGATAATAGGACGCCTGGAAGGTCAGCTCATGCTTGATGAAGCCCGTCTCGAAGCGGGCCCGGAGGCCGCCATCATAGGTCTGCCGGCCGATCGCCAGATCGAGATATTGCGGGATGTAGGTGACATCGCCTCGGCCGTTCAGGATCGTCGGCAAGGGCGAGTTGCCGAAGAACCGGTCGACATGGGATTGCGAGCCGCCGACATTGGCGAAGACCGTCACGTTATCAGTGAGATCGTACTCGTTCTTCAACAGCACCGAGCCGTCGTCGATCCGTGAATGCTCCCAGGGCTGGATCACGTTGCGACGCCCGCTCGGGGCCGCCGGCACCGCAACGCCGGGGCTGGCCAGGAAGGGGCGCGTGGGCGCGTCCCAGTAATCGCGCTGCGCCAGGACATAGAGCCAGCTGCGGAAGCGCTCGCCCTGGTAGTCGAGCGCGAGCGAGCCGATGCCCGTGCCGTTATACTGCCTGTCGACCGCGGTATCGCCGCCGCGCAGGCTGCCATTGACCCGGACACCGAACTCGCGGCCCGCGCCATAGCGCCGCGCGACGTCGAATGTGGCGCCGCCATAGGCTTTTGACGCAAACTCCGCGCCGATCCGGGTGAGATCGCCCTCCGCCCGCTTCGGCACGATGTTGATGATGCCACCGATACCGCCATTCGGGGCGATGCCGCCGAGAGCTGCCGCGGGCCCCCTCAGGACCTCGATCCGCTCGGCATAATCGGTGAAGACGCGATAGTTCGGGGCAACGCCGAAGACGCCGTCAAAGGCGATCTCGCCATTATTGCCTTCCGAGATCGGAAAGCCGCGGATGTTGAAGGAATCCACGATTCCGCCCGACGGGTGCGAACTGCGCACCGAGGGATCGAGGATCAGCGCATCGGCGACCGTCGCGGCCTGCAGGTTCCGGATCAGGGCCGCCGTGTAGCTCGTCATGTTGAACGGCGACTTCAGGGTCTGCGTATTGCCGAGCAGACCGAGCCTGGCCCCTTCAGCCACCTGTCCGCCGGCAAAGGGGGGCGGGACCTCGCTCTTCGTGCCCTGCCCGTCCACGACGATCTCGTCGAGCTGCACGCGCGTCGGCGCGGCGCCCTGAGCCAAGGCGCCCGTTGCGCCAAGGCCGAACATCCCCATGCCCAGCAGCGCCGGGACCACGCGGCTCACCATTGGATCGCTTCGAAGCTTCATCACGCCCTCATGAAAATTCAAAAACATGCCGCATCGAACAATAGCGGCGTGATTCATGGGGCTTCGTATCGATCAATCCTTATTCATCGTCAACAACACGGGAACTATGTTTAAACATACATTTCAAACATCATTCGCAGTGTCGATTATTACTTTCGACTAATTCAAAAATAACTTCGATATTTGGAAATAAATCTGACCAAACAATCACTTGGCGCGAGCCCATTTCAGCCCAAAACGGATCATGCACACCGGCGCAGGCCCTGGCTCGCGCCGGCCGGGCACTCGCACCGGATTCCCGAGGGCCAGTCGATTTCAATTTTTGCAGGCCGCCCGGACAAAATCAGAGGCAGCCGACCGACGGGAGGGCGGCAGCGTCAGGCCGCGTAGAGACGGACGAGATCGCGCGCCGACGAGATTTCGTCGCAGATCCATTCGTCGACCAGCTTGACCTCGCGCCGGCGCCGCATGTCGGGCGGACGGACGAGGTAATAGGAGGCGCCGGTCGGCACCGCCTTGCGCAGCGGCACGACGAGCCTGCCGGCCTGGATCGCCTCATGGGCCAGCACGACATCGGTCATGGCGACCCCGAGCCGGGCTTCGGCGGCGCTGAGCGCCATGTCGAGGGCGTCGAAATCGAGGCCGCTGCGCGGATCGAGATTCGTCCCCGATTTCTCCGTCCAGGTCGCCCAGTCCTGCCGATCCGGCAAGGGGTGGAGCAGCGTCGCCTGGGCGAGGTCAGTCTCGCTGGCCTGGCGCCCGGCGAGATAGCCCGGCGCGCAGACCGGCAAAATCCATTCGGCATAGAGCTCGGTCGTGTAGTCGCGCGGCCAGTTGCCGACGCCATAGCGGATGCCGAGATCGGCATCGGTGTCGTTCAGCGTCATGTCGTTCAGGCGCGTCTGGACATTCACCTTGATCAGCGGGTGCCGTTCCTGGAAGGAGCGCAGCCGCGGCAGCAGCCAGCGCAGTGCGAAGGTCGGCAGCACCTTGATGGTCACGGCTTCGCGGTCGTTCTGGAACGGATTCACCGCATTGGCGATATGGTCGAACGCCTCCTTGACGCTGACCGCGAGCCGCTGGCCCGCATCGGTGATCTCCAGGCCATTGTGATTGCGCAGGAAGAGCTGGGCGCCGAGCTGCTCCTCCAGAATGCGGACCTGGCGGCTCACCGCGCTCTCGCTGACATGCAGGGCGAGCGCGGCCTTCTTGATGCTGAGCTCGGCCGCCACGATTTCGAAGCAGCGCAGCGCATTCAATGAGGGGAGCCTGCGGGTCAAAGCGACCTCCTGCCTGTTCATGTCGCGCAGCCAGCCGCTGCCGGCCGCGCCAGAGGGCGTCACCTTGCCCGGGCGATGTCTTCAGCTGATCTCCATGCGCGGGTCGAGGGCATCCCTCAGGCCATCACCAACGAAATTGAAGCTGGTGACGGCCAATGTAATGGCGAGACCGGGCATGATGGCAAGCCAGGGCGCGCTCGACAGGTAGATCTGCGCGTTGTTGAGCATATTGCCCCAGCTCGCGTTGGGCGGCTGGATGCCGTAGCCGAGAAAGCTGACATAGGATTCGAGCAGGATCGCCTTGGCGACATTGAGCGTCGCTGCGACCACGATCGACGCGACAGCATTGGGCAGGAGGTTGCGCCACATGATCCGCAGGCTCGACGCCCCCATCGCCCTGGCAGCGACCGCGTAATCCTGGTCGCGCAGCGCCCTGATCTGCGCCTCGACGATGCGCGCGACATTCATCCACGAGGTCGCCGCGATCAGCAGCGTCATCGAGAGCAGGCCGGGCTTGACCAGTGCGGCCAGCGCCAGGAGCAGGAAGATCGTCGGAAAGCACAGGATCGCATCGACGAAGCGCATCAGGAGCGAGCCGATGATGCCGCCGTAATAGCCCGCGATCATCCCGACCCCGGTCCCGGCCGCGATCGCGATCGCCATGGCGGTGAAGCCGATCGCGAGCGAGATCCGCCCGCCCATCATCAGCCGGGCGAGGATGTCGCGGCCGAGTTCATCGGTGCCGAGGACATGGGCGCCGGACAGCGGCGGCGCGAAACGATGCATCACATCGATATGGGTGTCGTCGAAGGGCAGGAGATAGGGCCCGAGGAAGGCGCCGAGTACCAGGATCGCGATCGTCACGGCTCCGGCCATGGCGAGCTTGTGGCGCCGGAAGCGGCTCCAGGCGCTCTTGTGCTCGCTTCCCGCGCGGGTGTCGGCCAGGTCGATCAGGCCTGCTGCGTCGGTCATGGCTCACCCCATCCGGATGCGMGGATCAGCCACCGCGTAGAGCATGTCGGCCAGCAGCGACCCGAGCAGGACCATCACGGCCGAGAACATCAGGATGCCCATGACCACGGGATAGTCGCGGTATTCCACGGAATCGAGGAAGAGCCGCCCCATTCCCGGCCAGGTGAAGACCGTCTCGGTCACCAGCGCGCCGCCGAGCAGCGTCGGGAACTGCAGGCCGGCAAGGGTGATGAGCGGCAGCAGCGCATTGCGCATCGCATGGCCGCGCAGCACCGCCCGCTCCGGCAGCCCCTTGGCGCGGGCGGTGCGGATATAGTCCTGGCCGATCACGTCAAGCATGGCCGAGCGCATGAAGCGGGCCCAGATCGCGGTCTCGACCAGCGCCAGCACGAGCGCCGGCGCTATGAGATGATGCGCGACATCGAGGAAGGAGCCGTCGCCGATGGTCTGGCGATTGCCGGCCGGCAGCCAGCCGAGCTGGGCCGAGAACAGGTAGATCGCGATCAGCCCGAACCAGAAGGTCGGGATCGAGAGCGCCACCATCGCGCCGACCGTCGCCACCATGTCGAAGATGGAATAGCGCCGGATCGCGCCCAGGATGCCGATCCAGCAGCCGAGCGCGATGGCGATCAGCGTCGAGACCGCCATCAGCTCGAAGGTGGCGCGCAGGTGCGAGCCGATGACGCTCCAGACCGGGCTGTTGTCGCGGAAGGAGCGGCCCCAGTCGCCGCTCAGCATGCGCAGCAGCCAGTCCCAGTACTGCACCGGCAAGGGCCGATCGAGCCCAAGCTGGCGGGCGATGCGGTCGAGATCCTCCTGCGACATCTGGGCGGATTGGGCGAATTGCGACATCGGCCCGCCCGGCGCCAGATAGAGGATCGCAAAGCCGATCATCGAGACGATGGTCAGCAGGATGAGGGACTGCCAGAGCCGCCTCAGGAGAAAGGGGATCATCAGCGCCCGCTCACGAAGCCCAGAACCAGCTGCGCATGTTCCAGCAATTCGACGAGCAGTTGATATTGGCGGCGAAGCCCTGCAGCCCGTCCTTGATGCCTTCGGCCATCACCGTCTGGTAGATCGGCAGCAGGACGAGATCGTCGCGGATGATCTTCTGGATCTTGCCATAGGTCGCCTTGCGCTGCGCCTGGTCGAACTGGCTCGCGCCCTCGGCCAGCAGCCGGTCGATTTCGGGGTTCTGGTACTGATAGGTGTTCAGGCCGCTGCCGGCCTTGGCCGGGATCGCCTTGCTGCTGAAGCGCGGAGTCACGTCCGGGTCGTTGCCGAGCATGAAATTGGACCCGACCATCACGGATTCGAATTTCGACTTCTGCCAGAACTCGCCCCAGATCACCGCTCCCGGCATGTTGTTGATGCGCATGGCGACGCCGAGCGCCCGCCAATCCTGCATCAGGAGCTGCTGCGACTGCTCGCGGCCGGGATTGCCGACCGTGGTCGAGTTGGCGAATTCGAGACGCATGCCGTTCTTCTGGCGGATGCCGTCGGCGCCGCGGGCCCAGCCGGCGGCATCGAGCAGCGCATTGGCTTTGGCGGGATCATGGCGTTGCGCCGGCAGGCTTGAATCATAGGCCCAGGATTGCTGCGGCAGGAAGGACTCGGTTGGCACCGGAAGGCCGTAATACAGCGCCTCGATCCGCGCCTGCTTGTTCATGCCGAGATAGAGCGCTTCCCGGACCGCCTTGTCGGCGAAGGGCGCGAATTCGAGGTTGAGCGCGATATGCTCGATGAAGGCGGTCGGCGACAGCGAGAGCTTGCGGCCGCGCAAGCCCTGCGCCTCCTTGACGAAATGGGCGGAGATGCCGCTGAGCCCGAGATAGTCGATCTGCCCGGTCCGGAACTGCGTGTAGAGCATCGTCAGATCGGGGATGTATTTGAAGACGACGCGCTCGAGATAGGGGCCCTCGCCGTGATGGGCCGGGTTGGCCTGGAGCAGCAGGTGGTCGCCGGCGACGCGCTCGCCCCAGCGGAAGGCGCCGGTGCCGACGGGCGCGCTGTTGAACGGCGCCGTGTTCGGATCCTGCGCCTTTTCCAGGATGTGCCTGGGCACGATGAAGGTCAGCGCCAGGATCGAGAGATAGGGCGAATAGGCGCTTTCCATGCGCCAGTGGATCTCGTCGGGGGCGACGACGACGATATCCCTGACGAGGCTGTGGCCGACGCGGTTGCGGACCCTGAAGCCGGGGGTATTGATCAGGTCGAGCGTGTATTTGACGTCCTCGGCGGTGAACGGCGTGCCGTCATGCCATTTCACGTCCCGGCGCAGCTTGATCTTCCAGACCAGCCCGTCGGCGGAAAGGCCGCCATTGCCGACGCTCGGAACCTCGGTCGCGAGATCGGCGACGAGCCTACCCTGCGGATCGATGGACCAGAGCGGGTTGAAGAGCTGCCACCAGACGCCCTGGTCGACTTCGCTGCCAGGCATCAGCGGATTGAAGACGGTCGGTTCCTGCGAAATCCCCGCGATCACCTGGCCGCGCGGCTTTTGCGGCGGCACCAAGGGGCGGGACTGCGCCTGGGCCGCGTTGAGCCCGCCGAGCAGCGAGGCTGCTCCGGCGCCGAGGCCAAGGCCCAGAAGTTCACGGCGGCTGGCGCCGCTGCCTGCCTTGCTATCGATCATCGCTTCTATCCCCTTTTATCGGCACGGGCTGTGTTCAGCCTCGAATGATGGCCGGCTCGTGCCGGCAAAGGCCCTGGATCACGTCTTCTGCGGCCAGGGAAGTACGTCAAAATGCAGAATACGTAATCAAATCCAATATCTTAGAGCATCTTTCTCGTGAGAGACCGTCGCCACTTTTCGCGGCACGCTCTAGGCCGCTCGTTGCAGCCCGTCCCGCATCGGTGAAAGATCCGCGGCGGTGAGGCCGAGCTCGGAAAGGTTCGCCGGAAGGCTGCTTCCGGCCATGATCGCGGCGATCGCCTGCCCCATGGCCGGAGAGGTCAGGATGCCGCAGCCGCCCTGCCCCGCCAGCCAGTAGAAGCCCGGCGCGTCCGGCCGCGTGCCGGCCACCGGGTTCTTGTCGGCGACGAAGCTGCGCAGGCCGGCCCATTGGCTGAGCGGCCGGCCGACCCGCAACAGCGTATCCTGCTCGATATTCTCGATCGCCTGCGCGACATCCATGTCGTCGGGATAGACATCGCCCGGCTCCGTCGGCACCGCGTCGGCCAGGCTTCCCATCAGGCAGCCGGTTTCCGGCTTCACATACCAGCCGTAGCCGACATTGCTGACATGCGGCCAATCACGCGTGTCGAAGCCGGGCTGCAGCGCGAAGGTAAAGGCGGTCCGCCGGTGCGGCACCACACCCAGCGCGCCAAGTCCTGCCAGCCGCGTGACCTCGTCGACCCAGGCGCCGGCGGCATTGAGCAGCAGCGGGGCGCGCAGCTCGCGATCGCCCAGGCGCACGCTCCAGAACTCGCCCTCGCGGCGGATCGACTGCACATCGGCCTTGGTCAGCAGCGAGGCACCATTGCCTTTCGCACCGCGCAAATAGCCCTGCAGCAGCGCATTGACGTTGATATCCATCGCATCGGGCTCATAGACCCCGGCATCGACCTTGTCGGCGACCAGCGCCGGGAAATGCGCGAGCGCGGCGCGGCCGCCGAGATACTCGGCACGGGCGCCGACGGAGTGGAGATTGTCGCGCAGGCGGATGAGCGCCGCCTCCTGCCCCGCCTGCGCAACCGTCAGGCAGCCGCGCGGCGTCATGATCGGGTGATCGGTGAAGCCCTCGG
>NZ_JBFTZN010000284.1:0-10054 GCF_056406775.1 Allobosea sp. P1_A7 | reverse complement strand
TCGCAGATGTGGTCGATCGCCTCGGATTCGAAGAACCCCGAGATCGCGGTCAAACTGGCGAACTTCACCGTGGCGGAGGCGGGCGGCGCAAAGATCCTGGGCGTCGAGCGCGGCGTGCCGGCATCCTCCGGAATGCGCGAACTCCTCGGACCGGACCTGGACGAGGTCAGCAAGAAGGTCGTCGATTATATCGGCAAGCTCGGCCCCTACACGGCCAAGCTGCCGCCATCTCCACCCAAGGGTGCCGGCGAAGTCGCCTTCGTCCTGGAGCGGGTCAGCCAGGAAGTCGCCTTCGGTGTCTCACCGGAAGAGGGCGGCAAGAAGTTCGTCACCGAGGCCGCATCGATCCTCAAGCGCGGGTGACGCGATGGTGTCCTTTACCGCAGGTGACGCGGTAGAAAGGCGCCCGGCGAAGCCCGGGCGTCTCAGCCGCTTCTTTTTCGCCGGCAACGGCGCGGGCTACATGTTCCTCGCGCCCTGGCTGATCGGCTTCCTCGGCCTGACCCTCGGCCCGGCGCTGGCCTCGCTCTACTTGTCCTTCACCGACTACGACCTGCTGCAGTCGCCCAAATTCGTCGGCATGGACAACTATGTCCGCATGGCCACGGGGGACGCGAAATTCGCGGCGGCGATGAAGGTGACCTTCATCTATGTCATCCTTTCCGTGCCGCTGAAGCTGATCTTCGCTCTGGCGCTGGCCATGGCATTCAACCGCGGCATCAAGGGCCTGCCATTCTACCGCGCGGTGTTCTATCTGCCGTCGCTGCTGGGCGGTTCGGTCGCGATCGCGGTGCTCTGGCGCCAGCTTTTCGCTGCCGACGGCCTGGTGAACTCGGTGCTCTCGGTCTTCGGCATCGACGGTCCGAGCTGGATCTCCAACCCGAACTACTCGCTCTACACGCTGGTCGTGCTCTCGGTCTGGCAGTTCGGCTCGCCGATGATCATCTTCCTCGCCGGCCTGCGCCAGATTCCGCAGGACATGTACGAGGCGGCGAATATGGACGGCGCCTCGAAGGCGCGGCAGTTCTTCAGGATCACCTTGCCGCTGCTGACGCCGGTGATCTTCTTCAACTTCGTCATCCAGACGATCGACGCGTTCAAGGCCTTCACGCCGTCATTCATCATCTCGGCCGGCACGGGTGGGCCGATCAACTCGACGCTGTTCTACACGCTCTACCTCTATCAGGAGGCCTTCGGCTTCTTCCGCATGGGCTATGCCTCGGCGCTCGCCTGGGTGCTGGTGCTGATCATCGCCGTCTTCACGACCTTCTCGTTCCTGTCGGCGCGCTACTGGGTGCACTATGATGAATGACGCCGCGCATGCCGCCCCGCCCGGCGATACGCCGGAGCGGTCCATCCTCCAATCCGTGCTGATCCACTCGCTGCTGATCGGCGTCTCGTTCCTGATGCTCTATCCGCTGCTCTGGATGGTATCGGGCTCGGTGCGTCCGGCCGACGACATGTTCGGCGGGCAGACCTCGCTGATCCCGTCGCAGGTGACGCTGCAGGCCTACAAGACCGGCTGGTTCGGCCTGCAGGTCAGCTTCGGCACGTTTTTCCTGAACTCGCTGGCCATTTCGGTGCTGGCGACGATCGGCAACGTCATGGCCGCCTCGGTCACGGCCTTTGCCTTCTCGCGGCTCGAGTTCTTCGGCAAGAACTTCTGGTTCGCGTTGATGCTGGGCACGCTGATGCTGCCCTATCACGTGACCCTGATCCCGCAATATGTCCTCTTCCTGAAGATGGACTGGGTGAACACCTGGCTGCCTCTGGTCGTTCCGAAATATTTCGCGGTCGACGCCTTCTTCATCTTTCTGATGGTCCAGTTCTTCCGTGGCCTGCCGCGTGAACTTGACGAGGCGGCGATGATGGATGGCTGCAGCGCCTGGCGGATCTACTGGAAGATCGTGCTGCCGCTCTCGCTGCCGGTTCTGGCAACCGCCGCGATCTTCTCCTTCATCTGGACCTGGGAGGATTTCTTCGGGCCGCTGATCTATCTCGGCGACATTCACAGCTACACCGTGCAGATCGGCCTGCGCTCGCTGATCGACTCGAGCGGCACCTCGGACTGGGGAGCGCTGTTTGCGATGTCGGTGCTGTCGCTGATCCCGATCTTCCTGATCTTCCTGTTCTTCCAGCGGTTGCTGATCGAAGGCATCGCCACCACCGGCATGAAGCGCTGAGGATGCCTGCGATGAGAGTGCTGAACTTCGCCGTGATCGGCATCAACCACGACCACATCCATGGTCAGATCGGCGCGCTCCGGCGCACCGGTGCCACCTGCGCCGGCTTCTACGCGGCCGAGGACGATCTCGCGGCCGCGTTCATGGCCAGGTACCCGGAGATCCCGCGTGTCACTGAGGCGGCCCGGCTCTATGAGGACCGGGCGATCGACCTGGTCGTGAGCGCTGCTGTTCCCGCCGACCGCGCCGCGATCGCGATCACCGCGATGCGCCACGGCAAGGACGTGATGCTGGACAAGCCGGGGGTGACCAGTCTGGCCCAGCTGCATGAGGTCAAGGCGGTGCAGGCCGAGACCAGGCGGATCGTCTCGAGAGATCCTCTCCGCCTCGGTCGGCAACCGCGCCAATGCCGACCGGCCTGGCCTGCAGGATGTCGGCGACATGCACCTGCGCACGCAAAATGGCGTCACCGGCTATATCCGCGTCGACTGGTTCACGCCCGACGGGCTGCCGACCTGGGGCGATGGCAGGCTGACCATCATCGGCACGCAGGGCACGATCGAGCTGCGCAAGTATGTCGACATCGCCGGCCGTCCGGGCAAGGACCATCTTTTCCTCGTCGACCGCAGCGGCATGCAGCATATCGACTGCTCGGCTGTGGAGCTGCCCTATGGCCGCCAGCTCGTAGCCGACGTCTTGGACCGGACCGAGACGGCGATGCCGCAGGCGCGCTGCTTCAAGGCGATGGAGATCGCCCTCAAGGCTCAGCACCTTGCCGAGACCGGCAGGCTGCCGAGCGCATCGTCCCAAGAGGCTGCCTGATGAGTGAAGTGAAATCCGTCGCGGTGGTCGGCTGCAATATCGGCCGCTCGCATATCCTCGAAGGCTATGCGCCACGGCCCGAGCGCTGGCGCCTTGCCGCGGTCTGCGACCTCAATCAGGAGCGGCTCGACAAGGTCGCCGACGAGTTCTCAGTCGAAAGCCGTACGCAGCATTTCGACGAGCTGCTCGGCCGCGACGATATCGACGTCATCGATATCGCGACCCCGCCGGCGACCCATCTCGAGCTCGTTACGAGGGCGCTCGCCGCCGGCAAGCATGTCGTCTGCGAAAAGCCGCTGGTCGGTTCGCTCTTCGACGCCGACCGCCTGCTTACGGCGGAGGCGCAGAGCGGGCGCATCCTGATGCCGGTCTTCCAGTACCGCTATGGCGACGGGGTGCAGAAGGCCAAGCGCATCATCGATTCCGGCATCGCCGGCACACCCTATCTCGGCACGGTCGAGACCCATTGGAAGCGCACGGCCGCCTATTACGACGTGCCATGGCGCGGTAAATGGGAGACCGAGCTCGGCGGCGTGCTGATGACCCACGCCATCCATATCCACGACATGCTGACCTATCTTATGGGGCCGGTGGCGAAGCTGTTCGCCCGCGCCGTGACGCGGGTCAACGCGATCGAGGTCGAGGATTGCGTCGCCGCCTCGCTGGAGATGCAGAGCGGCGCCCTGGTCGCGGCCAGCGCGACGCTGGGCGCGCAAAACGAGATCAGCCGCTTCCGGCTCTGCTTCGAGAACGTGACCTTCGAGAGCGGCGGCGGCTGCTATTCGCCCGGCGACGATCCCTGGACGGTCCTGCCGGCGAATGACGCCGTGGCGGCCCGGATCGAGGGGCTGCTGGCCGACTACCAGCCGGTCGGACGGCGCTTCCTCGGCCAGATGGATGCGTTCCACGAGGCCTTGAACGGGCGGGCGCCGGTTCCGGTGACGATCGCCGATGCGCGCCGGGCGCTGGAACTGGCGACGGCCTTCTACCAGTCGGCGCAGACCGGCGCGGATGTCTCACTGCCGATCGGGCCGGATCACCCGAAATACACGAGCTGGCGCCCGAACGGGCACTGAACCGGGACAAGAACACCAGGACCGATCGCTGTCACACGGCCGGAACGGCGGGGCGATCGGCAAGATGGGGAGGACGAGATGGCGACGAGCATCAAGCTCAACAAGGTGGTGAAGCGCTACGGCGCAGTCGAGGTCATCCACGGCATCGACCTTGCGATCGATCCGGGCGAGTTCGTCGTCTTCGTCGGTCCCTCGGGATGCGGCAAGTCGACCTTGCTGCGGATGATCGCCGGGCTGGAGAAGATCACCGGCGGCGACCTCCTGATCGACGGTGAGCGCATGAACGATGTCCCGGCCTCGCAGCGCGGCATCGCCATGGTGTTCCAGTCCTATGCGCTCTACCCGCACATGACCGTCTACAAGAACCTGGCCTTTGGCCTGGAGACGGCCGGCTACAGGAAGGCCGAGATCGACGAGCGCGTGCAGCGTGTCGCCAGGATCCTGAAGATCGAGAGCTATCTGCAGCGCCGTCCCCGCGCCCTGTCCGGCGGCCAGCGCCAGCGCGTCGCCATCGGCCGGGCGATCGTGCGCGAGCCCAAGATCTTCCTGTTCGACGAGCCGCTTTCCAATCTCGACGCCGAGCTGCGCGTGCAGATGCGTGTCGAGATCGCCAAGCTGCACCAGGACCTCGGCAACACGATGATCTACGTCACCCATGACCAGGTCGAGGCCATGACCATGGCCGACAAGATCGTGGTGCTGCGCGACGGCATCGTGATGCAGGCCGGCGCGCCGCTCGAACTCTATAACCGGCCGGCCAACCAGTTCGTCGCCGGTTTCATCGGCTCGCCGAAGATGAACTTCCTGGCGGCGCGCGCCAGCGCTGCGGCCAACATGATCGAGGTCGCCGGCCGCAATGTCTCCCTCGATGCGGCTTTGGCCGTGCGCCAGGACGAGCCGCTGACCTTCGGCGTCCGCCCCGAGCATATCGCGGTCGGCGGCGAGGCGGGCGAAGTGCTCGGAGAGGTCAAGGTCCAGCTCGTCGAGCATCTCGGCGGCGGGACCGTGCTTTACGCCACCACGGCGGGAGGCGAGAATCTGACGATCTCGGCCGCCGGGCAATTGCGGGTCCGGCACGGCGAGAACGTGCCGCTGCGCATCGACCCGTCGATCTGCCACGTCTTCGACAGCCAGGGCATGGCACTGCGCAGCTGAGCGAGGCGGCCGAGCCCGAGCTTCACACGCGCCGAGGACGAGAGGGAGATGGGCGTCGGCATCCACTGCTTCGGGGCAGGGCGTTTCAATGCGCGGCCGCTGCACCGCCGCCTTGGCCCTTCCTGGCGAACAGGACCACGATCGCGGCGAGGACCAGGATGATGCCGATGACGGCGAAGGTGTCGCTGAAGCCGAGCACCAGGGCCTGGCGCTTGACCGTCTTGCCGAGCGCGATGATCGCCTGCTGCTGCGCCGCCGCATGGTCGGAGATGCCATGCGCCATGAAGTAGTTCGTCATCTGGTCGAGGCGGGTGCGGACCTCCTCGCGGAAGGGCGTGACCGCCTGGCCGATAATGTTGGAGTGGAACTGCTCGCGTTTGGTGATGATCGTGCCGAGCACCGCGGTGCCGACCGCGCCACCGAGATTGCGCAGCATGTTGAACAAGCCCGACGCATTGGCGGCGTCCTTCGGCTGGATGCTCATCATCGCGATCGCCGTCAGCGGCGTGATCACCATGGACTGGCCGACGGCGCGCACGACATTGGGCCAGAACAGCTGGTCGCCGGAATAGTCGAGCGACATGTGGATGTTCATGAAGCAGGAGGCCGCAAACAGCGAGATGCCGACGAAGGTGATGTAGCGCACGTCGAAACGCTTCATCAGCATCGGGACGAGCGGGATCAGCAGGAGCTGCGGCAGGCCGGTCCAGGCCAGCACCTTGCCGATCTGCTCGGCATTATAGCCCTGCACCTGGCCGAGATATTGCGGCAGCACATAGACCGAGCCGAACAGGCCGAAGCCGACGAGGACATTGGCGATCGTGCCGACGGTGAAATTGCGGTTCTTCAGCAAGGAGAGGTCGACGAGGGGCTTCTTCACCCGGAGCTCGATCCAGATGAAGGCCGCCAGGAACACGACCGCGATCGCGGTGAGGCGGATGATGAAACTCGACTGGAACCAGTCCTCCTTGTTGCCTTCCTCGAGCAGGGTCTGCAGCGCCGACAGGCCGATCGCCATCGTGGCGATGCCCGCCCAGTCGCCTTCGCGCAATAGCCCGAGCTGCATGGGCTGGTTTTCCAGCGTGAAGGCGAGGGCGAACACCATCGCGATGCTCGGGATGGTGTTGATGAAGAAGATGGTCTGCCAGCCGTAATTCTCGGTCAGGTAGCCGCCGATGGTCGGGCCGATGGCGGGCGCGAAGGTCACGGCCAGCGCGAACATCGCCAGGCCCATCGGCTGCTGCGACTTCGGCAGGCGCGTCACCACCATGGTGAAGGCCATGGGGATCAGGACGCCGCCGGCAAAACCCTGCAGTCCGCGCAGCGCGATCATCTGGCCAAGTGTGGTGGCGAAGGCGCAGGCCATGGAGAACAGCGCGAAGGCGACCGTGCTCCAGATCATGTAGCGCTTGAACGAGAACACCCGGCTGAGAAAGCTCGTCAGCGGGATGACGATGATCTCGCCGATCAGATAGGAGGTCGAGATCCAGGCGCCGTTGTCGACGCCGGTCCCGATGCCGCCCTCGATGTCGAGCAGCGAGGCATTGGTGATCTGTATGTTGAGGATCGCCATGAAGGCGCCGATCGCGCCGGCGATGATCGCGATCCAGGTGGAGAGGCTGGCCTTGTCCTGCGCGGGAAGAGCCTGCGGGGGGAGGGCGGCAGTCGGCGTTTGGTTCGGCATGACCCAGCTCCTTGCAAGCCAGGCGCGCGTCCCGGAAGCATGCTCCGCAAGACCGGGGCGCGGCCTTGCGACATGCTCAGGATCGGCTAGCGCGCGTCTGCCACGACATCGGCGTTCGAGACCTTGGTGTTGATCGTCGGCACGACCGACATGCCCGGGCGCAGATCACCCGCCAGGCCATGGCCGGCGTCGAGCACGATCTTAACCGGAACGCGCTGGACGACCTTGGTGAAGTTGCCGGTCGCGTTGTCCGGGGGCAGCAGGGCGAATTCCTGGCCGCTGGCCGGCGCGATGCTGTCGACATGGCCCTCGACCTTGACGCCCGGGAACATGTCGACCTCGACCTCGACCGCCTGGCCGGGCTTCACCCCGGTGAGCTGCGTCTCCTTGAAGTTCGCGACGATATAGGTGCCGGCGAGCGGCACGACCGCCATGAGCTGCGTGCCGGCCTGCACGTACTGGCCGATGCGCAGCGTGCGGTTGCCGACGACGCCGTCGACCGGGGCGGTGATCTCGGCATAGGACAGGTTGAGTTCGGCCTGGCGCTGCACGGCCTCGTCACGCGCGACGGTCGCCCGTGCCTGGGCGAGATCGGCCTTGATCAGGTCTACCTGCTTCTGCGCTGCGGCGAGCGCTGCCGTGTCGCGGTCGGTTGCGGCGCGGGCAGCCGCGATCTTGGCAACGGCGGCCTGCGCGTTCTGCACCGAGCCGTAGCCGGTCCTGGCCAGGTTCGTGTAGCGGTCATTGTCCTGCTCGGCGAAGGTCTGGTTGGCCTTGTCGACCTCGACGGTCGCCCGGGCGGTGTCGATCAGCGATTGCTGGGCGTCGAGCTGGGCCTGCTTGCTGGCGACGGCGGCGTGGGCAGCCGCGACCTCGGCCTTGGCCTGGTCCAGCGCGACGCGGAGGTCGCGGTCGTCGATCCGGGCRAGGACCTGGCCGGCCTTCACCGGCTCGTTGTCGCGCACCAGCACCGCTCCGATATAGCCCGAGATCTTGGGGGCGATCGTGGTGCTGTCCGCCTTGACATAGGCGTCGTCGGTCGAGACCTCGAAACGGCCGGTTGTCCAGTAATCATGGCCCCAGAAACCGGCGCCAAGCAGTGCGGCCAGCGCGACGCCAGCAAGCGCCGCCTGGCGCAGCCTGCGCTTCGGCTGAACGGGGGCTGCGGGGGAGGCAGCCGCTTCGGCCAGCTTCTCCGCGACGATCCCCGGCACTGCCTCGTTGGCGGGGATGGCGCGTTCGGCGGAAATCCGATCCTGATGGGTGCTCATCGCTTCATCTCCTGCAGGGCTGGGCGATCAGCCGTTCCTGYAATATGGAAACTTGATGTTTTCTAAAATAGTATCTATCTTTCCTGTGTCAACGATAATTTGGAAAACCGTCATGGTACAAATTCACGAAACAGTGAAACGCTGCCGCGGACGGCCACAGACCCGGCCCGACGACGAGACGATGCGCCTGATCGTCGAGGCTGCGGACCGTGAGTTCCAGTCGAACGGCTATGCCGGCACGAATATCAAGGCGGTGGCCGACCGGGCCGGCGTCTCGACCAAGACGCTCTACAAGCTCGTGCCGACCAAGGCCGGGCTCTTCGAGGCGACGATCCGTCTTCGCATCAGCCGCTTCCTGCTCGATCTGGACGACGAGGTCGGCGAGGAGCTCGACCCGCGCGAGGCGCTGGAACGCATCCTGTTCGCCTTCGGCGTGCTGACGCTGAGCGCCGAGACGATCGCCATCAACCGGCTCGTCATCGGCGAATGCGGGCGCTTCCCCGAGGTCGCGCGCGCGTTCTACCAACTGGCGATCGTGCCGGTGAACGGCGTCATCGAGGCCTGGCTGACGCAGCAGAAGGACAAGGGCACGCTTCGCATCGACGATGTCCATATCGCGTCGGGCATGCTGCGCGGCATGATGATCATGGAGCCGCAGCGCACCGCGATGATGGGGCAGCGCGCCGCACCGCATCGCGACGAGATCGCACTTCGCGCCCGGCAATGCGCCGAGGTGTTCTATAACGGCTGCAGGATGTGAGGCGCCGAGATCTGACGGAGAGGGGGGCTTGGCCGGGCCTGCCCGCCGGTCCCTGGACACGGAGTGCGTATGAGCGGCCGCGCGTCGCTCATTCCGTCGAGTCGAAGTCGTCCTCCCCGCCATTCAGCATCGCGGCCAGTGTGCGCAGGCCGGTATCGAGCTGATCCATCGTCGGGGAGGCCAGCGCCAGCCTGACGGCGTTGGGCGCATGGCCGGGGCTGACGGCGAAGGTCGAGGACGGCGTCAACGCGATGTCGCGCCTGGCTGCCGCCGCGACGAAGGCCTGCGAGCGCCAATGCGCCGGCAAGGTCAGCCAGAGATGATAGCATTTTCCGTTGGTCCGGATGTCGAAGCCGGAGAGACGGTCGGCCGCCAATCTCTGGCGCGCCCGCGCGTCGAGGCGCTTCAGTCTCGCAAGCGCGGCAACGGTGCCGTCGCCCAGCATCCGCTGCGCCGCCGCAAACGCAAATCCCGAGGCGGTCCAGCCGCCCGCGCGCACCGAGGCCGCCACGCTTTCCCGCAGGCGCGGGGGCGACGCGATGAAGCCAAGCGTCAGGCCGGGCGCGACCTTCTTGGAGAGGCTGTCGATGACGATGCAGGACGCGGGCGCCAACGCGGCAAGCGGTGGCTGATCGTCGAGGAAGCCGTAGACATTGTCCTCGATGACCGGAAGCGCGAGTTCCTCGACAACGCGCAGGAGATCGGCTCTGCGCGCCGCATTCATCGTCACGCCCAGCGGATTCTGGACCGCTGGCTGAACATAGATGGCCGAGAGCTGAGCCTCGCGATGCGCCCTTTGCACCGCGTCGGGCCGCAGGCCGTCTTCGTCCATCGCCAGCGGCACCAGCGAAATCCCGAGCCGGGCGGCGATGCTCTTGATGAAAGGGTAGGTCAAGGCCTCCACGCCGCAGCGACCGCCCGCTGGAACGACCGCAGCGAGCGCTGCGGCAAGGCTCTGGCGGCCATTGCCGGTGAACACGAGCTGTTCGGGCGAGGGGGACCATGCGCCCTGCGACAGATACGCGGCCGCGACGCCTCTCACGGCCGGCGTCCCGATGCTGGTCGCCTGTCGCAACGCGGCATCCAGCGCGGCAGGATTGTCC
>NZ_JBFTZN010000283.1:0-7518 GCF_056406775.1 Allobosea sp. P1_A7 | reverse complement strand
GGCGGGAACTCATTATCGCGCAGCGTGGCGCAGAGGCTTGTCGGATAATCACCCAAAGCGATCGACGGCGGGCTCTATGACCCCGCCGTGGGCGCTTTTGCTTGACTCCTACCGCCCCAAAAGAGAAGGCCCGCCAAACCGGCGGGCCTTGGATCAGGTCGGTGCAAAAGCAACGATCAGATGAAACTGACGTTCGCAGCTTCCGGGCCCTTCTTGCCGGCGCGGATCGAGAAGCGCACGCGCTGCCCGTCCATCGGCGGCTGCAGGCCGCTGCGGCTCAGCGAACTGACATGCAGGAACACATCCGGTCCGCCATTGTCAGGCGCGATGAAGCCGAATCCGCGATCGGAGTTGAAGAACTTGACGGCACCGTCATAGGGCCCTTCCATCGGGGCGCTGTTGCGATCGCCGAAGCCGCCGCGATCGCCGCGGTCGTAACCGCCGCCACCGTAGCCACCACCACCGCCACCATAACCACCGCCGCCGCCGCCGCCATAGCCGCCACCACCGAAATCGTCACGCGGCGGGCGCGGCGAGAACGGGCGCGGAGCACGCTCGCCACGCGGGGCGGCGGGCGTTGCGGTCGAGGCGTCGATCTCGTGCACGGCCACGACCTGAAGACCGCGGCGGCCTTCGCCGAGATCGGCAACGATCGTCGCACCCGGCTGCAGATCCTGCGGATCGAGCGGACCGATGGACGAGACATGCACAAAAACGTCGCCGGATCCGTCGGCAGGAGACGCGAATCCGAAGCCCTTCTCAGGGTCGAACCACTTGATCTTGGCTTCGATATTTTCGTGGGTGACGAAGGGAGCGGGAGCCGAGGGCTTACGACGATCGAACATGCGAGCTTCAAAAATCAGTGACCGGGAAGCGACAATCTAGCGCAAGCCGCGCCCGCCGTCATGGGGGGCGGAGCAGCTAAATTTTCGCCCTCATCCGGCTTCGCTGCAGCGGATAGTCTGCACCTTTTTGGGCATCTCGCCAATGGCCGGAACGAACTGTCCGGTCGCGGCATCGAGCACCATCAGCACGCCGGTCGCGACGGCGAAATAGGCACCGTGCAGCTTCAGCCGGCCCTTGCCCTCGAGGATGCTGATGCAGGGAAACGTCCGCAGATTGGCGAGCGATTGCTGGATCGAGGCCAGCGCCAGGCGCTCGACATAGGTTTCCAGGTCCTCGTTGCGGCCGCGGCCGCCGCTGCGCTGTGCTGCCGGATTGATCAGCGTGATCCATTTTCCGATGAAATCGCCGGGCGAAAGCGGCCCCTGCGCATCATCGGCAAAGGCGCGGATGCCGCCACAGCGGCCATGGCCCATCACGACGATATGCTCGACCTTCAGCGCCTGAACGCCATATTCGAGCGCGGCCGAGGTGCCGTGCAGCTGATCGTCGGGCGAGAATGGCGGAACCAGATTGGCGACGTTGCGCACCACGAACATTTCGCCGGGGCGCGCATCGAAGATGGTTTCGGGCGCGACACGCGAGTCGCAGCAAYCGATCAGCATGATCTTGGGAGTCTGGCCGCTTTCGGCGAGCTCCTCATAGCGGCTCTTCTCGCGCGAGAAACGTTCGTCGAGGAAGGCGCGATAGCCTTCCGTGAGCCGCTCAGGAAAAGACTGGGGTGTGTCCATTGCCCTTGTTCGGACAGGAACTGGCCGCCTTCGTCAAGAGATTTGTGCAGCGCGGGAGGAGCGAAGAGCCCCTAGCCCGACGCAAGGAGCTGCTCCAGCCGCGCCGCGAGCAGGTCGGTTTCCCCCGCAACCAGCAGAGTCTTGAGCCGCGCCGTGCTTCCGGCAGCCAGTGTCACGGCGGAGCGGGAGACCGACAGGCTGCGCGCCAGCAAGGCGATCAGCGCTGCATTGGCCTCCCCCACGCTGGACACGGCCCGCACCMGTGCCTTGAGCACGGCACGGCCGTCCGCGAGGACCTCGATGCCGTCGACCCCGTCGCGCCCACCGCGCGGGGTCAGCCTGACGCTCAGCCGCAATCCCCCGGGCGTCGCCGTCCAGGGAACGGCCATCTCAGAATACGGCAGGGTACAGATAGCGCTCGATCACGCGCTCGATGAAGAAGATGATCAGCAGCAGGATGATCGGCGAGATGTCGATACCGCCGAGATTGGGCAGCATGTTCCGGATCGGCCTGAGCACCGGCTCGGTCACCCGATAGAGGAAATCCCAGACCGAGGAGACGAACTGATTGCGGGTATTAACGACGTTGAAGGCGATCAGCCAACTCAAAACCGCTGATATGATGAGGAGCCAAGTGTAGATGTTCAGCGCGAGCATCACCACGTCGAGAACGGCACGCATCGACATTCCTCTTGTCGTCTTCAGGCTGGTGACGCGGAAAGATTTCGCCATCGCCGAAAAACTCCCGGCGCAGGCGATTGACATTCACGCGACGCAAGGCCTAGAAGGCCAGCGCCTTGGGGCTGTAGCTCAGATGGGAGAGCGCTGCAATCGCACTGCAGAGGTCAGGGGTTCGAATCCCCTCAGCTCCACCAGGCTTTTCCTGGTGGAATTAAGCTAGAAGAAACAAGGGCCTGACGCAGCCGCCGTCACGGCGCGTGCACATGGGCGCTCCTGGTTCGCCAACCAGCTTTTTCGCTGCCTCTTCCCGGCCAATGGGTGACTGCCCGATTGCTTCATCAATCTGCTCCGCAGTCCTGCCGACGCTGGCGGGATGACAGGGGGAGCGTAGCTAACTTCGAACGCTCCAGCTGGACCCGCCTCACCAAATCCCCGAACCAAGTATCGAGCGTCATTGGGCAGGAAGCCACCCGTCACCTGTCCAGATCGTCCGCCGCAGAGTTGCCGCAAGTCCGCGTACCTTGGAGCCTAGGGTAGTTGAGCCTAGGATCAGGAGTTGTTGGCGTCCCCGTGAGCAGGTTCATCAGCTGATGGAGGCCAGATTGTCTTGGCAAAGATGTCTTGTTGCAGCCGGTATCATCCTGCTGTCTGCCGGGATTGCGGGATGCACCACCACGGACGACGCTTCCGCGGAGGCAGCGAAACCGCTCGCTTACTCCAGCGAACAGCCCGTTGACCCGCAACCGGGCTCGGACCGCGCGGGAATCGACCGACTTATCGAACGACATTCCGCGCATTACGAACTCCCTGCGGATTGGGTCCGTCGAATCGTCAAGCGCGAAAGCAACTATCGCCCCACCGCCCAGAAGAATGGCCATTTCGGCCTGATGCAGATCAAACACGCGACGGCGCGAACCATGGGTTATGCCGGCCCGGCGGCCGGGTTGCTCGATCCCGAAGTCAATCTCACCTATGGGCTCAAATACCTGCGGGGAGCCTGGCTCGTGGCCGATCGCGATCAGATCCGCGCCGACCGCTACTATCGCAATGGGTACTATTACGATGCCAAGCGGAAGGGGCTTCTCGAAGCAACCGGTCTCGGCAAGGACCGTACGCGGCTAGCCAAATCCCGCCACGCGACGGACAGAGTTCCCGAGGCTCGTTAGCGAAGCTAGGCCATGCGACTGAGGACGTCCGTCACCCGCCGTTCTCGCGCCCGGACGGGCCTGGGCACGTCTGAGATCGTTCTCGGACACTGAGAGGCAGGTGCATCCGTAGACCTATTGGAACATCGGGGTCGATCTCCCGTTCAGCCAGCAGTGACCAACAGCGCGCACCTTCTACCGCTGAGTGGATGAAACGTGGCCGAGGAAAACCAATTCATGCGTCCGATCGCGCCTCTCGCCCCCTCTCGGGCGGCACCCGCTCGGGCGATCGACAGTGGCCTTGGCAATGTTGCCATTGGCGCTTTGATCGTGACGGCGCTCTATCTCGGGCGCGATGTCTTCGTTCCGATTGCTCTCGCAATCCTGTTCAGTTTTGTTCTCGCGCCACTCGTCAAAGGGCTCCAGAAACTTCGGGTTCCCCGTTCGCTCGCCGTCATCACTGTCGTTCTCATCGCCTTCGCGGCGCTCGGCGCCTTGACCGTGGCAATGGTCAACCAGGCAACCCAGCTCGCCGGAGAGCTCCCGGTCTATCAGAGCACGATGCGGGAGAAGATCGCTTCGCTGCGGGGGGCCGGCCCAGGCAGCGGTGTCCTCTCGCGCGCGGCGGACGTCCTGCAGGATCTGGGCAAGGAGCTCGATAGGCCAAAGAAGGACGCTTCGCCGTTGGACCCGACGGTCCGCCCCCCGGACGCGCGGCCGATCCCGGTCGAGGTTCACCAGCCAGAGCCAGGTGCGCTGGAGACACTGCGAGCCTTTCTCACTCCCCTCATCCATCCGCTCACGACGACGGGTATCGTCCTGATCTTCGTCGTTTTTATCCTTCTGCAGCGTGAGGATCTGAGGAACAGGTTCATCCGGCTGACAGGAACCTATGATCTTCAGAAGACCACAGCCGCATTCGACGACGCCGCTCGCCGCCTCAGCCGGCTGTTCCTGACCCAGCTTGTCCTCAATGCCGGCTTCGGTCTCGTCATCGGCACCGGGCTCTGGATGATCGGCGTCCCGAGCGCCCTGCTCTGGGGCATTCTCTCGGCGATCCTTCGCTTCATTCCCTATCTCGGCGCCATCCTCTCCGCGATTTTCCCAATGGTGATCGCTGCATCCGTCGATCCCGGCTGGACCATGCTGGCCTGGACCGCCGCGCTGTTTCTGGTTGCCGAGCCGCTCGCCGGTCATGTTGTCGAACCGCTGGTCTATGGCCGCTCGACGGGGCTTTCGCCTGTCGCGATCGTCGTTGCTGCCACGTTCTGGACGTGGTTGTGGGGGCCGATCGGGCTGGTCCTTGCGACTCCGCTGACAGTTTGCCTCGTGGTTCTGGGCCGTCATGTCGAACGGCTGGAGTTTCTCGATGTCCTCTTGGGAGATCGGCCAGCACTGTCCGCTCCCGAGATCTTCTATCAGCGTGTGCTCGCCGGGGATCCCGCTGAGGCAGCAGACAAGGCCGAAGAGGTTCTCAAGGAGCGCTCCCTCTCCGTCTACTATGACGAAGTCGCCCTGGAAGGTCTGCGGCTGGCAGCCAGCGACGCGGCGCGCGGCGTCCTTGATGCGACACGACAGGCACGGATCCTGGAAACGGTGCGGGAAGTCGTCGATGACCTCGCCGACCATGATGACCGCAATCCAACAGTCGGAGAAACGACCAGCGACCCCGAGGCAGAAGCAGCAATCGCAGAAACCGACGAGGCCGAAAGTTCAGCCGACCTGCCGATTCTGGCATCGGAAAACCTGGGGGAGGCCTTCCGCGGTGAAGACCGGGTGGTTTGCGTCGCCGCCCAATCGGAGCTCGATGAGGCTGCTGCCCTAATGCTGGCGCAGATCCTCAGCAAGCATGGGCTCCCGGCCCGCGTACTGCCTACAGACACGCTCTCGACGAATAACCTCGCCGCGCTGGCAGCGGATCAACCCGCCCTGATCTGCCTGTGCTATCTCGACGGCACGAGCTCCGCTCATATGAAATACGCCATCAAGCGCCTGCGCCGCAGGCTACCATCCGCGATCATCATCCTTGGCAGTTTGTCGCCAGCAGCGGGCTCGGCGGCCCAACTCAAGACGGCGGTCCTCGCCGACGAGGTCGAAACGAGCCTGCGCGGCATGAGCAATGCCTGCCTGACGCACGCGATGCGCAACACAGACACCTCCATCGCCAAAGAGTTGAGTGTGCCCGACATCGGAATGTCAGGAAACTTGGCGACCATGTCCGCCGGACATTCGAGCTAAGACAGGCCTACGCTATCGCACCGAGCACTCTCCCCTATAGTCGTGGCGATCGTCCATCAGTGAGCGGAACCATGCGCGTTGCAATCGTTGGAGCAGGAGCGATCGGCGGGGTTGTTGCCTGGCATATGACCCAGGCGGGTCAGCGGCCCGTTATCATCGCGCGCGCTGAGACCGCTGCTCTGCTCGCAACGGAGGGCCTGACGCTCCAGTCTCCCTCAGGGACCGAAACCGTGGCGGTGCAGGTCGCCGCCGATGCAGCCTCCGCAGGGGTCCAGGATCTCGTTCTGGTCGGGTTCAAGGCTCATGACTGGGCGAGCGGTCTCGATTCGATCCGGCCCCTGATCGGGCCATCGACGATCGTTCTGCCGATGCTGAACGGCATTCCCTGGTGGTATCTGCAAGGTCTGGGAACGCAGTTCGGCGACCGGAGGCTGGCATCGGTCGATGCGAGCGGTGCGATCGAGGCCTCCATTCCAGCCGGTCAGGTTCTCGGCTGCGTCGTCTATATCGGTGCAAACCGGCCCGCGCCGAACGTCATCGCCTGGAACGGCAGAAAGCGTCTTGTTGTCGGCGAGCCATTGAAGCCGCATGACAGCCGGCTGGCAGACGTCGTCGCGTTGTTGAGAGCGGGCGGGGTCGATAGCGAGCAGAGCGCAGATATCCGGACTGAGGTCTGGCAAAAGCTGCTCGGCAATGCAGCCTATAATCCGCTTTCGGCCGTGACCGGGGCGACGGTCGACAAGATCGTGGGAGATCCTGCGGTCAGGGCCGTCGCAAAGTCGATCATGGCGGAGTGTGTCGCGGTTGCCGCCGCGCTCGGGGTCGAGAATCTGCCAGAGCTTGAGGCACGCCTCGAACTCCCTCCGACATTGATCGGTGTGAAAACCTCGATGCTGCAGGACATGGAGGCGGGGCGCCCGCTGGAGCTTGGCGCCATTGTCAGCGCTGTTGCGGAACTCGGTCGCAGGACGGGCGTGCCAACGCCGCTGATCGAGTGCGTTGGCGCCCTGGCGGCCAATGCCTGGCAGCAGCGATGGGGACAATGATCGGGGCGAGGTCAGAACATTATCCGCCTGTGATGATCTCGACCATGCGCGCTGCCAGGTGAGACAGCGGGCGGCTGCGGGCGGTCATCATGCATATCGTGATCGGGATGCGCGGCGTGATCTGCAGTTGGGCGAGGCCATCGAAACGTTGCGCCTCGAACAGCATGCTGTCGACGAGTGAGACATCGCCATCCCGGGCCAGCAAATGCGCGACGGTGATGCTGTAGGGCGCCGTCATGAAAGGGGCGTAGACGAGCCCGGCCTCTTCGTGCGCCTTGGCGATCAGCCAGCCGAGCGGCGACGATTCCCGATCGAAGCAGAGCAACCGGCGCCCCGCGAGTTCGGCAAGATCGACGCTGCCCTGCGCAGCCAGAGGATCATCCTTCCGGACCAGGGCAACGATCGAGCCTTCGGCTAGCGGCGTCAAAGCAATGTCGTCGCTCACGCGCGGCGAGAACATGAAGCCGATATCGGCCGTCCCGTTCGAAAGCTCCGCGACCGGATTGCCCATGATGAGCTCAGCACGTGCGTCGGGATGCGTCGCCAGCAGCTTGCGCAGGGCCCCTGCAACCAGTCCCTGTCCGATGCTGGGCGTCGCGGCGATGCGCAGTGGCAAGGCGCGCCCGGCACGCAAATCCGCGACGGTTTCTCGCAGATTGCACCATTCGCTCTCGACCGCGTCGAGGCTCGCCATCAGTTCCCGCGCTTCGGAGCGCAATACCAACCTGCCGTCGCGCCGCTCGAAGACCGGCACACCAAAGACCGGCACACCAA
>NZ_JBFTZN010000282.1:0-7520 GCF_056406775.1 Allobosea sp. P1_A7 | reverse complement strand
ACCTCGTTCTGGACATATCCGCCGGGAAGGCGGCCGATCGCCGAGGCGCCGAAGCCGATCAGCGCCTCGGCGCCGTCAGTGGTGTAGCCTTGGAAATTGCGACGCAGCACGCCCTCTGCCCCTGCCTGCCCCATGCTATCGTCCGGCAGGGCAAAATGATCGAGGCCGATGCGGACATAGCCGGCGGCGACCAGCGCCTCGGCCATTGCCTCAGCCTGTTCGTGACGTTCCAACCCGTCAGGCAAATCCGCCTCGTCGATCCTGCGCTGATGTTTCTTGAAGCCGGGCACATGAGCATAGCCGAAGACCGAGAGGCGGTCCGGCCGCAACGCGACGCAGCGCTCGACGGTCTCGATGCAAGATCGGACCGTCTGCTTCGGCAGGCCGTAGATCAGGTCGAAATTCAAGCCGCTGATGCCGGCAGCTCTGAGCCCGGCGACGACGCTTGCCGTCTGCTCGACGCTCTGGATGCGGTTGATCGCCTCCTGCACCACCGGATCGAAGCTCTGGACTCCGAGGCTCGCCCGATTGACGCCGGATGCAGCCAAGGCCTCTGTCACCGCCCTTGTCAGCCTGCGGGGGTCGATCTCGACGGCGATCTCGGCCGAGGGGGCGATGACAAAGCGCTCCCGCAACAGCGCAACCAGACGAAGGAAATCGTCCGGCGCGATGATCGTCGGCGTACCACCGCCAAAATGGACATGCTGGACCTGGAGCGGCGCAGCGAGCCGATCGGCAACGAGCGCGATCTCGCGGCGCAGGACTGCGAGATAATCGACGATCGGCTGGTCGCGCAGGGCAACACTGGTGTGGCAGCCGCAATACCAGCACATCGAGCGGCAGAACGGGATGTGGAGATAGAGCGAGGCCTTCGTTCCGGGCCTCAGCGCCCGCAGCCAATCGCCATAACTTTCCGCACCGATCTCGCCCGTGAAATGTGGCGCAGTCGGGTAGCTGGTATAGCGCGGCAGGCGCTCGTCGAAATACCGCGCCCGGACATTGGTCATGACACGTATCCCTGTCTTGCCAGAGTCGATTTCAATGGCATGTGTCTAGCGCGCCCCGGCGAACGATCCTTGATCCAGGACAAATGCCGCCCCGATCGATGGGGCGTGCTACCGACTTGAGAGGATTGGGCTCTGGCGCGACCGCCATGGCTCCCAACGCAGTTCCGCCCATCGCTCAGAGCTCTTGCCAAGCACGGGCTCCTCTTCTGGAATACGCCACGCGCCGCCTGCGCTGTCGTCGCAGGTTGCTGCCGAGGCAAGCCCTCCGGGGTGCCGCGGCAGTTGCGTGCACGAAAATGGGGAACAGACCACACATGACGAAAACGCGGTTCGATAYCTGGCTCGACCAGCATCACGCTGAGTTCACGGCGATCCGGCGCGACATCCATGCCCATCCGGAGCTCGGCCTGGAAGAACACCGCACGGCCGCGCTGGTCGCGGGCAAACTCCGGGAATGGGGCGTCGAGGTGACCGAAGGCGTCGGCGGAACCGGCGTAGTCGGTGTCATCCGTGGCCGCCGGCCGGGCCAGGGCGCGATCGGACTGCGCGCCGACATGGACGCGCTTGCGCTCATCGAGGAGACAGGGCTGCCCTATGCCTCGCAGAATCCGGGCCGCATGCATGCCTGCGGCCATGACGGGCACACGACCATGCTGCTCGGCGCGGCGCGCTACCTCGCCGAGAACCCCGATTTCGCCGGCAGCGTGAATCTGATCTTCCAGCCGGCGGAGGAAGGGCGCGGCGGAGCGCTCGCCATGCTGAAGGACGGGCTATTCGCGCGCTTCCCCTGCGATGCGATCTACGGGCTGCATAACTCACCAGGCATGCTGGCCTCGTCCTTCGGCACGTGCAACGGCCCGATGCTGGCTGCGGCCGATAGCTGGCAGGTGATCTTCCGCGGAGTCGGTGGGCATGGCGGCTCGCAGCCTCACCTCTCGACCGACATCACCTATGCCCAGGCCCATTTCGTGCTCGGATTGCAGGGCATCATCGGGCGCAATGTCGCGCCGCTCGACACCGCCGTGATCAGCGTCGGCTATGTCCATGCCGGCTCGGCGGAAGCCAGCAATGTCATCCCGGCAGAGCTCGTCATCGGCGGTACGGCGCGCACCTACGCGCCGGAAATCCGCGATCTGGTCGAGCGACGGATTGCTGAACTTGCCGCGGCAACCGCGCAAGCCTGGGGCTGCACCGCGGAGGCCTCCTATCGGCGCGGACCGAGCGCCTTGCGGAACCAGCCGGATCAGGTCGCAGTCGCAGTGGCCGCCGCGTCCGCTTCGGTCGGCGCCGCCAATGTCAATGGGGCGATCCGGCCGGGAACCGGGGCCGAGGATTTCGCCGAAATGATGCAGATCAAGCCGGGCGCCTTCATGCGCATCGGCAATGGCGTCGAGGCGGACGGCTCCTTCAAGGGACTTCACACGCCGCTCTTCGACTTCAACGACGAGATCATTCCCGACGGCATTCGCTACTGGGTGAACATCGTCAGCGAAGAGCTTGGCGAGGATCTGCGGGCAGCCGCGGCCTGAGGCTACCTGCACCACTATCCCGCGCCGCCGGAAGCGGCGCGGGGCCATACTCTGCTGTCGAAGGGGCGCAGGTCCGCCCTCTTGCCGTTACGGTTACAGGCAACAGTTCCAGGCGCGCAAAACTGCGCCACGCTGGCAGTATGCCCTGCAGATGCGGGCCCTCAGTGCTTCGGCCGGAGGCTGCCATGGAGCAGGCGAAAAAGCGTGGATTAACGAGGCTCTTGCTGCGCTGGCCAGAACGGCGCGCGCAGCTGCGGGAAAAATTCGCCCGCGACCCCGGCTTTGCAGAGCTGTGCGAGGCTTATGAGGCAGCCTGCGAGGCCGAGTCCTATTGGACGAAATCGACACTGCCTGTGGGCCCGGCGCGAGCCAGGGAATACGACGCCCTCGTCTCCGCGACAGAACAAGATATCTTGATCCGGCTAGGTCTTTCTTAAGGGAGCCGACCCGGATTCTGGCGGAATTCATCGAATACTGCCTTGATCCATGCTGGCTCGCAGGGCATCATTGGGCTTTCAAGAGCTAATTACGGGCTTTCTTCAGTCCTAGCTGTCGAGGCGAGTGATGGGCGGGCGCATTGCAAGGCTGCATGACGGGAATCCTCCTCCCCAACTCGTCCTTGCAGCGTTGGACACTCTGCTGGCGCACGAGGCCTTGCGCCTTTCCGAGCGCAACCGGCGCTTCCTCTCTTTTGTCGTCACGCAAACCGTTGCGGGCCATTCCGACCGTATCARGGCCTACTCGATCGGCGTCGATGTCTTCGGCCGCGACGACAGTTTCGACCCTGGCACCGACCCGATCGTGCGGATMGAGGCGACACGCCTGCGCTCGGCGCTGGCAACCTATTACGAGACGGCGGGAGCAAGCGCTCCCGTCAGAATCGCGATGCCACCCGGCAGCTACGTTCCATCCTTTACGTGGCGGCCGTCAGGGAATGGATCCACGAGACCGGCTTTCGCTACCGAGCCAGCGAGGATCGCGTCCGCCGGCGCCAGCCTGCCGACAATCATCATCAAGAACCTGACGGACCGCGCGGCCCGGCTTGCGGCAGTTCATGGCGACCTGCTTATCGAAACCATCATGAAGCGGCTCGTCACAGCCGGCTTCAGACTGTTCGCGATGCCGTCTGCCGAGCGCAGAGCTGCCGCGATCGCGATCAGCAAACTCCTCCTGCACCCCGACGAGACTTACGCGCTCGACATCGCGGTCCATCCGATGTCGACCTGCCAGCGCTTTTCCTGGTGCGCCACCGATCTGCGCAGCGGAGAGATCATCTGCTCCGACTTCGTCGATGAGACCGAACGCGACGTGCCTTGTGCGAGCACCATCGACATGATCGCTGCGCAGGCAGTCCAATCGGTGTCAAAGGCTCTCGCCGGCTGAACTGGTCGCCCGCCGCTCTCTTAGCTTACCGTAACTGTTACAGGCTTAAGCCCTTGCCGCCCCCATGCGACCGTCGCCCGGCGCGCATGGGCCGCGTCCGGCGGCTGTCGGGCTGGCCCGGAGCGTCGATCCGGCACCGGGAGTGATTCATGGAACGCCACAAGTTCATGGCCGCCGCAGCCCTGGCACTGACGCTAGGGTTATCCGGCGGAGCAGCGAAGGCCCAGACTGCGCCTCCCGCCAAACCCAATATCCTTGTCATTTTCGGGGATGACGTCGGCCAGGCCAACATCAGCGCCTATACGCATGGGGTGGTCGGTTACAAGACGCCGAACATCGACCGCCTCGCCCGGGAAGGCATGATGTTCACGGACTACTACGCCGAGAACAGCTGCACGGCGGGGAGATCCTCTTTCATCACCGGGCAGACGCCGCTGCGCACCGGGCTTTCGAAGGTTGGTATCCCCGGCGCCCCGGTAGGTCTGCAGAAAGGCGATATTACCATCGCCCAGGCCCTCAAGCCGCTCGGCTACGCCACGGGTCAATTTGGCAAGAACCACCTTGGCGACAAGGACGAGTACCTGCCGACCAATCATGGCTTCGATGAATTCTTCGGCAACCTCTATCATTTGAACGCTGAGGAAGAGCCGGAACGGCCCAACTGGCCGAAGGATGATCCGACATTCGTCAAACTGATGTCGCCGCGGGGCGTTCTGAGGACCTCCGCCGATGGCAAGATCGAAGATACGGGCCCACTGACGCGCAAGCGCATGGAAACTGTCGACGACGAGACTACGGGTTCCGCGATCGACTTCATGCAGAGGCAGGTACGCGCCAACAAGCCGTTTTTCACCTGGATGAATTTCACTCGCATGCATGTTTTCACGCATGTGCGGCCGGAGTTTCGCGGCAAGAGCGGCATGGCGGGTAACGAATACGCCGACGGCATGTGGGAGATGGACCAGAATGTCGGCAAGCTGCTGAAGACGCTGGACGATCTCGGCATTGCCAACAACACCATCGTCGTCTTCACGACCGATAATGGCCCCAACGCCTTCACCTGGCCGGATGCAGCGACGACACCGTTCCGCTCGGAAAAGGATACGAACTGGGAAGGCGCGTTCCGCGTGCCGGCCATGATCCGCTGGCCGGGCCAGGTCAAGCCGGGCGAAATCGCCACTGGCATCGTCTCGGGCCTCGACTGGTTCCCGACGCTGCTCGCTGCGGCTGGTGACACAGCCGTGAAGGATCGCCTCCTCAAGGGCTGGCAGCCGCAGGGCAACCCGACGACCTTCCGCAACCATCTCGATGGTTTCAACCAGATCGACTACCTCACGGGCAAATCCGACAAGAGCGCACGCAACGAGTTCTACTATTTCAACGACGATGGCGCCCTCGTCGCGATGCGCTTCGACAACTGGAAACTCGTCTTCGAAAAGCAGGAGCAGCCTGGCCAGATGGATGTCTGGGCGAATCCCTTCACTCCTTTGCGCCTGCCCAAGATGTTCAATCTGCGCATGGACCCCTACGAGCATGCAGAGATCTCCGGCAGCGGGTACGATCAGTGGCGGACCGAGAACGCCTATCTCGCCGCCCAGGGGGTGATGAAAGCCACGCAATTCCTCGAGAGCTTCGTGGAATATCCCCCGAGCCAGCGGCCCGCGAGCTTCGGCGTCGATCAGGTCCGCAAACAGGTGGACAGGAAGATCGACGAGTCGTTCAGGAAGCGTGGTCTGGAGTGAGCCTGTAACTCAGGTATGGTGCCAGCCGGCGTCGCGAGGCGCCGGCTGGTCTCCTTCAAATGGGCCTTAAGCTGAAAGCCGGCATGAGCGTGGGGACAGAAGCGTCGAGGCGACGTCGCGGCGCTGGGGCGATCCGGGATCGCGCCACGCCGGTTGTCCGTGCTGCGCTCACCCTGCCAGCCGGCTTGCTGTTCCTCTCAGGTACGGCCGCGCTGATCCTCCAGGTGATCTGGATCAGGCAGCTCTCGACCGTGGTCGGGGTCGAGGTCTATGCCGTGACGACCGGCGTCAGCGCCTTCTTCGCCGGCCTCGCGATCGGCGGCCTGATCTTTGGACCGATTGCCGACCGCAACCTTCAGCCCTTGCGTCTCTACGCCGCTCTCGAAGGTGGCGTCGCCATCCTCGCCATGGCTGCGACCATCGGCCTGTCGCAGGCAGCTCCGCTCTTTGCCCGCCTCGAATTGACGACACCGCCGCTCGCCTGGGCGATGGTGTTTGCGCTCGTCGGCTTGCCCGCCGTGCTGATGGGCGGCACGCTGCCGGCACTGACGCGTTTCGCCGCCACCCGGCGCGACGATGTCAGTCAGGTCGGCGGCCGGCTCTATGCGGCCAATACAGCGGGCGCCATCACCGGTGCACTGCTCGCCTCGTTCCTTGTCATTCCCGCGGTCGGCATGCGCGGCTCGGCGCTCGTGGCCGCCGCAATCTGCCTGGTTGCGGCCCTCGCGGCGCTTGCAACGAACGCTAAGGCAGGTGTCGCAAGCGTCGACGCGGTCAAGCCGACCGATAGCGGCTTCTCGCCTTCGGCCGCGCTGGCCATCGTCCTCTACTCGGTCGCAGGCGGCATCGCGCTGGGTTACGAGGTGGTGTGGTCGCAGACGATCGTGCCCTTCATGAGCACGCGCAGCTTCGCCTTCTCCGTCCTGCTCGCAACCTATCTCACCGGGCTCGCGCTGGGGGCTGCCATTTTCGCGCGCTGGGCCGATCGCGTCACGAAGCCATGGAGTGTCTTCGGCCTGCTCATCGCAGGGGCCGGCCTGTCGGCCGCTCTGGCCATCGCCGTGCTCGGCCCCTGGCTGAGCCAGCTCCAGGGCCTGGTCGAGGCAGCAGTGCTGAATCTGACGGGCAGCGCCTTTGCCGGCATGTCCGCCCGATTTGCCGTCGCCGCGATCTGCGTCGTCCTTCCCAGTACCCTGTTCCTAGGCGCGGCCTTTCCAGCGGCGTTGCGCCTGATCGTCGCCCCCCGGCATATCGGCCGCGGTGTCGGCATGATCGTCGCGTTGAATACCCTCGGCGGCATTCTTGGCACGGCCATCACCGGCTTCGTCCTCATTCCGGCGCTCGGGCTCGTCCAGACCCTCGCAGTGCTCGCCGTTGCCGCCGCGCTGGTGGGAGCCGTCGCTGCCTTGCGCGAACGGCGCGCCGGCTCAAAGGCTTGGATCGCGGCGCTCGCCATCAGCGCCGCCACATGCGCGACCGCCATCCTCCTGCCATCCGATCGCCTCGCCACGCTGATGCCCGGCGCCCGCGGCGCGAGCCTTACCTTCTATGACGAGGGCCTGGGCGGCACGGTCGCCGTCGTCGAGCGGAGCTCGGGCCGAAACCGCTTCCGCCGTCTCTACATCCAGGGCGTCTCCAATTCCGGCGATGCGATGCCATCCCTGCGCTACATGCGGATGCAGGCATTGCTGCCGCTGATCATTCACAACCGCGAGCCGAAATCGGCTTTGGTGATCGGCTTCGGTACCGGCATCACGGCGGGAGCCTTGCTGACCTATCCCGGCCTCGACCGGCGCGTCGTTGCCGAATTGCTGCCGAGCGTCATCCGCGCGGCGCCGAATTTCGAGGGTGGCTTCCGG
>NZ_JBFTZN010000281.1:0-7525 GCF_056406775.1 Allobosea sp. P1_A7 | reverse complement strand
GGCCGCCGGCTGCGACCTGCGCCTCGCCCATGGCTGCCCGGACATAATCGGCAGCACCCGCTCCGACGAAGGAGTGACTGTCCGGCGCGCGATAGGGCTGCTTTGCCCGTCGGCTGATCGAGGGCGGCAGCAGGTCCTTGGTCGCCTCGCGCAGGATGTGCTTCTCGACAAGCCCCTTCAGCTTCATCTCGGGGGGAAGCCCGGCGGCGAACTCGACCAGCTGATGATCGAGGAAGGGGAAACGCCCCTCGATGCCACGGGCCATCGCCATGCGGTCGCCCTGGCTGGACAGGATATAGCCCGGCAGAAGGAAGCGGGCCTCCAGATACTGCGCCTGATGCAAGGGGTGCCAGCGGCTGAAGGCCTCCGGCAGACGCGAAGCGAGTTCCTCGGCCGCGTCATAGCCCGATAGCGTGGCACGCAGGTCGCCCGAGAAGAACAGCTTCGTCGCCGCCGTGCCGTCGAGCCGCGGCCGATGCGAGAACAGCGGATCGTCGAGTGCCGCACCGTTCGCCCCGAAGAACGATGCGAGATATTCTGCGGATTGTTGCCTGAGGCCAGGCAGATAGGGATAGAGCTTGCGAAACAGGTGCGGCCTGATCCGGGAGCCGGGCTGCCTGCCGCAGAAGCGCCGAACCCGGGCCTCCTTGAAGATGTCATAGCCGGCAAAGACCTCGTCCGCGCCTTCACCCGTCAGCACCACTTTCAGCCCGGCCTCGCGCACCAGGCCGGAGAGTTTGAAAAGCGGGGCAGGTGCGGTTCTGAGGATCGGCCGCTCGGTGAAGCGGATCACGTCGGGAAAGACCGCGGCGATGTCGCCCTCGCCGCAGGCGACGGAACTGTGCTGCGTCCCGAGTGCCCGGGCCATTTCCATCTGGAAGGCGCTTTCGTCATGCTCGGCGCTGTCGAAGGTGACGGAGAAAGTCCTGAGGCCGCCAGGCGCCATGCCCGCAGCAAGCGCAGAGGTGATCGAGGAATCGAGCCCGCCTGAGAGATAGGAGCCCACCGGGACATCGGCCCGCATGCGAATCCGGGTCGCCTCGGTCAGCAGGGCGCGCAGTTCCTCTGCCGCAGCGCGTTCATCGGTGTGCCGGGATGGCGCATCCCGGTCGGGATAATCCAGGCTCCAATAAGGCCGCGTCGAGACGCTGCCCTCCTGGACGATCATGAGATGCGCCGGTTCCAGCTCGAAGATGTCGCGGAAGGCCGTGCGCGGCGCGATCGGCGCCCATAATGTGAAAATCTGGTCGAGGGCGACGGGATCGATCTCTGCACTCACGCCCGGGACCTGAAGAAGCGCCTTGACCTCCGAGCCGAAATAGAACCGATCGCCCTGCCTTGTATAGAACAGCGGCCGGACGCCCATGCGGTCCCGGGCCAGAACCATGCGGCGGCGCCGGCCATCCCAGAGCGCGAAGGCGAAATCGCCATTGAGGACGGACAGGCAATCCTCGCCCATCTCCTCATAGAGATGCAGGATCACCTCGGTGTCGCTCGACGTCCGGAAGCGGCGCCCCTTTGCGCGCAGCTGCTCGCGCAATTCGACATAGTTGAAGATCTCGCCGTTGAAGGCGATCGTCAGTTCACCCGTCGCATCGGACATCGGTTGCTGGCCATCCCCCAGGCCGACGATCGACAGTCGCGCATGTCCGAGACCTGCGTCCTTCGCGGTGAAGAGCCCTTGCTCGTCGGGACCGCGATGCGCAATCGCGGCCGTCATCCGTTCAAGGAGTTCCCTCCCATCCCGGACCGCGCCGAAATAGCCCCCAAATCCGCACATGCCGAGATGCTTCCAAGTCCTTCGTGTCCGGTTGAACTATAGCCAATCCTGGGCGAGCAAGCGTTAACGCTTGGGGATATCCATGCGAATGGTAAATTTCGAAGCACCCGGCAAAGCCCCAAGTTCTTGATTAGACTTCGGATCAAGGCCGAAGATCGACGTCCCAAGGGATCTGATGACGCAGCTGGACTTTGCCGCAAGATCGAGGGCCGGATTGTCGTTCCCGGATGCGGTGTTCTCGTTGCGATTAACGTAAAATTCAGGGCCGGAGCATACCCCTAGGGCATGTTTACGGGGGATAGGCGCGTCTCTTCCGTCTAGAGTTGCGTGCTGAGGGCGAAGCGGATGTACGGGCCGAAGGAGTCGGAGCAGCGACAAGCGCCTCTGCCGACAGGCCATTCCCGGATTCGCTCGGAATCGCTGCGCGATGATGCAGCCTCGTCTTCTGGCGCACGCTCGGATCCGTCGTCTCACTCCCCGCAGTCGAGCCGGGCGCAAGGTTCATTCGGGAGCGGAAGCCCGATTGGCCGTCTCCGATTGCTCGCCGATGTCGGGGCCGACGACATCCTCGTCTGGCTGCGGCGGGGAATAGGCATGATCGTTGCCGCCGTCATCATTTGCGTCGCCGCGGCGCTGGTCTATGCGGTCACGACGCCGCCTCGTTATACCGTCTACACCGATATCCTCATTGACCCCTCGAACCTGAACGTCGTCCGGGACGACGTCTTCACGACCAATCCGCAGCGTGATGCACAACTGCTCGAGGTCGAGAGCAAGCTCAGGGTCCTGACCTCGCGCAACGTCCTGGCACGGGTCATAGACCGGCTCGACCTGACCAATGATCCGGAGTTCGTGCAGCCTGGCTATCTGTCGGCGCTCAGGAGTCTGATCTCGTCCAGGGATGCCAATCAGGACAATCGCCTTGCCGTGATGCGTGCGTTGGCCGAACGGGTCGAGGCGCGGCGCGAGGAGCGCTCCTTCGTCGTGGTCATGAAGCTCTGGGCGGAAGATCCCGAGAAGGCTGTCGCGATATCCAACGCGATTGTCGAAGCCTTCGAGGCCGAGCTTTTCCAGTCAGCTGCCGAAAGCGCCGGCCGGGTGGTGAAGAACCTCAATAACCGCCTGGATGAGCTGCGCCGCAATGTGACCGAGGCGGAGCGGAGGGTCGAGGATTTTCGGCGCGCGAAAGGGCTGCAGTCCAATAATGGCGAACTCGTCAGCACACGGCTCTCGGGCGAGCTCAATACGCAGGTTCTGGATGCACAGCAGCGCTTCATCCAGGCGGAATCGCGCTACAGGCAGATGAGCGCGGCGATCGCGGAACGGCGGGCAGCCAGCGCGTCGATCTTCGATTCCGCGACCATGACGAGTCTGCGAGCGCAGTATAATACGCTGCAGCAGCAGATCGGGTCGATCAGGGCGACCTTTGGCGCGCGCCATCCGCAGCTGATCACAGCATTATCCGAACAGCAGGTGCTCGAAGGAGCACTGTCCCGCGAAGCCCGCCGCATCTTCGAAGGCGCGAAGGCCGACTTCAACAGGGAACAGACGACGCTCAGAGTACTGCAGGACAAGGCGGGCGACGGGAAATCGAACGTCTTCACCGACAACGACGCCGAAGTGCAGCTGCGCGATCTACAGCGCGATGCGCGCGCCAAGGCGGCGATCTACGAAACCCACCTGGCGCGTGCCCAGCAGATCGGTGAGCGCCAGCAGATCGACACCAGCAATGTGCGTGTCATCTCGTCACCGATGCCGCCCAAGGCGCGTAGCTGGCCGCCGCGTACGTTGATCCTGCTGGCGGCGGCGGTGATGCTGGGCCTTGTGCTCGGGATTGCAGCGGCCCTGGCGCGTGGGGCCTGGACCTATATCCGTGACCCGCAGCCCGCGGCTGCTTGAGAGGCGGCCATGGGAAGCGCCGCCAAGGGGGAGGCCGATCGAGGAGAGAAGCTGAGGGAGACTGTCGGCACCGCCCTGTTCATGGCGATCTTCCTGTTCTTCTGGATTTCCCTCAATCCCTTCGTCGACCTGACCGGCGAGGCCGTGCTGGACCCCAGCGCCGGCAACTCCAACCTGATGAACCAGATCGTGTCGCTGCTGCTGTTCGCGGGCACGCTCGCCTACGGTTTACTTCACCCGATGCGCAGCATCATCCTGCAGCCGCGCGTGCTGTTGGGCCTGCTGTTTGCCTGGTTCTTCCTGGTTTCGCTGATCTCGTCCTACCCCATGCTCGGGATCAAGGGGACTGTTCTCGCCGTCATGGTGACGGTCAATGCCAGCATCTATCTGCTGCTGCCGGCCTCCGAGAGGCATTTCGCCAAGATGCTGGGCATCGGTACACTCATCATGCTGGGGGTCAGCTATTACGGCATCCTGTTCAAGCCACTGCTGGCGATCCATCAGGCTTCCGAGCTGCGCGAGCCGATGAATGCCGGTTTGTGGCGCGGGCATTTCCCGCACAAGAACAGCGCTGCAGCGGCAATGGTGGTCGCTTCGTTCTTCGGCCTCTTCGTCATGAATGCCTGGTCGCGCATCGCGGGCATGACGATCCTGTGCCTGTCGTTCCTCTTCCTGATCAATACCGGCGGCAAGACCTCGACGGCCATGCTGCCGGCTATCCTTCTGCTCGCATGGGTCTTCGAGAAGGTTCGCTTCCTGCGCATTCCGATCGTCATCGGCGGTGTCGGGGCGTTCAACATCTTCGCGATCGGGGCTGCGGTCTTCAGGCCGCTGGGCGATTTCATCAATGAGCTCGGGATCGATGCGACTTTTACCAACCGCGCGGATATCTGGCGCTTTGCCGTCTCCGAACTCGCGGACCGGCCACTGACAGGATACGGCTTCAAGGGATTCTGGCAGACATCGGAGCTCGTCCACAGCGGCGGCTCGATCGAAACCTGGGCGGTTGCCGCAGCAAACGGGCACAATTCCTATCTCGACGTCGCATTGATGACGGGAATCCCCGGGCTTTTGCTGACGCTGGTCTGGCTCGTCGTCCTGCCGCTCCGCAACATTTCGCGGCTGGAACCCGACGCCGAGCACTCGCATCTGACCCGGCTCTTCACCCGCATCTGGCTCTACGCCATCTTCAATGCCGGCCTCGAGAGCCTGTTCTTCGAAGGTGGCAACTCGCTTTGGTTCACCTTGCTGTTCGCGCTCTACGGCCTGTCCCTGCAGGCCTCGGCCGCGCTGGCGCCCGAGTGCCGGACCCAGCCGGAAGGGGCCGTCGCGCATGCCTAGCGTATCCGAACACCTTGGAGCGAAGGTCRACAGCCTGAGCAACCGGCTGATCTGGGGGCTTGCGGGCTCCAGGCGCCGCCTGGAGACGGACACCCCGCTGGTCTCCTTCACCTTCGACGATGTTCCAGATTCTGCCCGCAGCGAGGGAGCATCGATCCTCGAGAAATATGGCGTGCGTGGCACGTTCTATATCGCCGGAGGGCTTGCGGGGCAGGTCGAGCCGGACCGGGTGCTGATAACACCGGACGGGTGCCGGGATCTCGCCGAACGCGGTCACGAAATCGGCTGCCACACCTTCTCGCATCGCAGGATCCGCGACATTCCCGGCGCCGATCTGTCGCGCGATCTGGACCGCAATGCCGACTATCTCGCGCAAGCCGGCATTTCCGCGGAGCCGGCCAATTTCGCCTTTCCCTACAATGCGGCATGGCCTCTGGCGCGACCCGAATTCCGCCGGCGCTTCCGCACATGCCGCGGGGCCGGCGAAGCCATCAATCGCGGTGCGGTCGATCCCCTGATGCTCAAGGCCGTCGAGATTCGCCAGCCCGACCCGGAGGCGCGCGCCCTGACACGCTGGATCGACGAGGTGGTCGACAGGCCCGGCTGGCTCGTCTTCTTCACGCACGACATCGCACCCAACCCGACACCCTATGGCTGTACGCCGGGCACATTCGAGCATCTGGTGCGTCACGCGGTCGAGCGCGGATGCGCGGTCCAGTCTGTCGATCGCATGCTGGATCGGATCGGCTGGTGAGGAGCAGGGACGTGGCAAAACCCCAACCTGCCGGGAAGCGCCTGCTGGCGATCAATAACTATTTCTACCGCCGCGGCGGGGCCGAGGCGGTCTTCTTCGACCACATGACCATGTTCGAAAGGATCGGCTGGGATGTCGTCCCCTTTGCCATGCAGCATGAGGACAATGAACCCTCGCCATGGTCAGACTATTTCGTGTCGGAGATCGAATATGGTCGCCAGACGAGCCCGTTGCGAAAGGTCGTCCAAGCAGCCAGCATCATCTACTCCGTCGAGGCACAACGGAATATCGCGCGACTGATCGAGCAGGCGCGCCCCTCGGTCGCCCACGCCCATAACGTCTACCACCACCTCTCCCCGGCAATCTTCTCCACCTTGAAGTCAGCTGGCATTCCGGTGGTGATGACGGCGCATGACCTGAAGCTCGCCTGTCCGTCCTACAAGATGCTGCGCGATGGAAAAATCTGCGAGGATTGCCGCGGCGGCCACATCTACAATGTCCTGCGCCATCGCTGCATAAAGGGATCCGTGCCGTACAGCACCCTGGTCCTGGCGGAAACGCTGGTGCATCGCTCGCTCGGCCTTTACCGGGACAAGCTCGACCGCATCGTCGTTCCCAGCCGCTTCTATCTGGAGAAGCTGGTCGAATGGGGCTGGCCCCGCGAGCAGCTGGAATACATACCGAATTTCGTCGATGTCGAGCGTTACAGCAGCGACTGGGAGGAGGGCGATTATTTCGTCTTCGCCGGCCGCCTCGCGCCCGAGAAAGGGCTGGCGACCTTGATCAAGGCCGTCGCTCTCTCGAAGCAGCGGCTCATCGTGGCCGGCACTGGGCCCGATGAAGCGGCCCTTCGCCAGTTCGCCGACGAAACCGGCGCGGACGTGAGCTTCGTGGGGCACTTGTCAGGGCAGGACCTGCACCGCCTGATCGGACAATCCCGAGCGCTGGTGCTGCCCTCCGAATGGTATGAGAACGCCCCGATCAGCATCCTGGAAGCCTATGCGCTGGGACGTCCCGTGCTGGGTGCCGCCATCGGCGGCATCCCGGAGATGATCCGGGAGAAAGAAACCGGAATGCTGGTGACCTCGGGAGACGCGCAGGATCTCGCGCAGAAACTGGRCGATCTGGCCGCGCTCCCGGCGGCCGAGCGCGCGAGGATGGGAGCGGCGGGGCGCAAATGGATCGCAGCCGACTTCTCCGCCGCCGCCTTTCGCGACCGGACGCTGAACCTCTATGCCGCGCTCGGGGCCGCCTGAAAGGCGACGAGGCAAAAAGCGATGTAAAGGTTAATAATTGGAAAACACGCCGCGCGCCGGGCTGTCTATTGCGGATGGCAGCCCGCATTCTATAAAATTCATCGAAATCAGGTAGAGGGATTTTCCAGAACACCGGATTCCACTCTCTACCTTCCCAAGAGGAATCTCTCCGAGGTCCGGCGCCGAGCTGAAAGCGCAACGGTCTTCGGCATTGTCGTTCAAGACCGGCCGGGCAGCAATCGGCGGAGGCGTCATTGACCAGTCTTCCTCTTGAGGTGCCTCCCGCACAGCCGGTGGCCATGGCAAGTCAGGATATTCCACGGCGTGTCATTTTCCTCGGACTCCGCGGCATCCCCAATGTTCAGGGCGGCGTAGAGAAACATGTCGAGATGCTGGCCGGCGAGATGGCCGCATGCGGCTGGAACGTCGAAGTCATCGGCCGGCACCGTTACCTGCCGTCTCCGCCTTCTCCCGCGAACGGTATCCGTGTCTTCT
>NZ_JBFTZN010000280.1:0-7528 GCF_056406775.1 Allobosea sp. P1_A7 | reverse complement strand
GCTCGGACCCCAGCACCTCGCGTCTCTCCCTGGATCATGACTGATGAGGTCAGAGCCGGCGCCCCTTCATCCGGCAGAGCCCATTCCCTGCGGGGTCCGTATCGCCCCGTTGCGGACCTTTCGGCGACGGGGCATGAAGTACCTTTGGAGGTATCAGGACGTGGAAATGACCGATGTCCAAGAGCGAGCGCAGCAGATATTGCGTGCTGAAGCGGCGGCCATCGCGGCCGTAGAGGTTAATTCGGCTTTCGATGCTGCGATTGAGGCCATAGAAGCCTGTCGCGGCAAGGTGATCGTCACCGGCATGGGGAAAGCCGGCTTTTCTGCCAATCGTTTTGCAGCCGCTCTCTGTTCGACCGGGACGCCAGCGGTCTTTGTGCACCCAGGCGAGGCCGCGCACGGCGACCTGGGCGTCTCGGCCCAGGGGATTGCCTGTTCGCATTCTCCACGTCAGGCAAAACGCGCGAAGTGGTCGAGATGGTCGAACTGTCCCGGCATCTGGGGCCCCACAAGGTCATCGCCGTTACCTCGCATCCCCAGTCCGATCTTCGTCTTGTGAGCGATATCATCATCGACATGGGACAGATCGCGGAACCCTGTTCCTTGGGACTGACCCCGACCGCGAGCATTGCCGTCATGTCGGCAATCGCCGATGCCCTGGCGTTGATCGTCATGGAGCGGCGTGGCTTTACGCGAAAGGACTATGGCCTCCGGCACCATGGGGGTTACCTTGGTGCCAAGGCGCGTTTGGACAACGTCTGAGAGCTCGCCCCGAAACGCGCCCTCGTCAGGTGTTCCGGGTGCGACGCGGTCGATGACCTGCCTTTTCCCCGCCGCGCCGGCTTCGTTTCCGTCCGCCGTTGACGGTCAACCGTCCACGGCTCCCCCTTTGCCGGCGGTTTGCGGGACGAGGCGGCGCCCGCACGCGCACGTTCCGGGCCGGGCTCCGCTCATGGTTCCGCCGTGCCTACCCGCCCGAGCGCAGCGTCAGCCTCGACCACGGGATCGTTGAAGGTCCAGCGGGGGATCGTGCGCATGCGGTCGAGGCCGGCGAAGACGGCCGCAAAGCCGCCATCCGGCGAAACCTCGCGGAGCGCGGCATCGAAAGCCTGGCCGAACCCGTTGAAGCCGTCGGCCTCCACTTCGCAGAGATGAATCTGGTTCCAGTCGATTCGCAGCGCCGGGTCACGGTAGAGCACGGCCGCCGTCTCCATGGTCCGGAACGTCCCGATCCTGTTCGCCTGGACGAGCTTCGCGGCAGCCGGCCCGATATAGTTCCGCATGATCTCACGGTATTCGCCGAGAGAGGGAGCGCGCACCTCGATATATTCTAGCGACACCTGCCGCTCGGGCCGATCGGCTGAGCCCTGCCAGTTTCGCGGCAGGACGAAGGCCGCGGGGGTGGTCAGGAGAATCTCCGCGCGCAGCACCTGGATCTGCGGCGGTTGCTGTTTGACCACGAGCTCGTGAATGGCGTCGGCAGGAACGATGTCTTGGAAGTAGCTCAGTTCGAGATGGCTCCAGACAGCCGCTTCCGAAGCGTTCCGAAAGACGGAGCGGTGCCGATACAGCGCCTGCCCGAGGCACGTTTCCCCGAAGCGCGCCCAGTCGACGACGCGGTCCTCGAGCTCGGCTTCCGCTCCGGGATCCGCCTGGATCGTCCGGGCAAGCACCACGAGGCGGTCGCCGGGCTCGATCCGGGCCAGTTGCGACCCGTCAAGGGCATGGACACTCTCAGCCATTGGACGCCTCGGATCGCTCGTCTCGTCGCATCTGTCCCCGCTGGAACGATCGTCATCGAGGGGCATGCGCATCAAAGGGGTCGGCTCTATCGAGCCCTGAATCGAGCGTTGCTGCGACGATTTCGGCCGGGCCTCGTCCGGCCCGGCCAGCCGACCTGGGGCCGTGTTCAGTTGCCCGACGGCAGCGGGATGCTGATACCCTCCTTCGACAGGATGTCGCGGACGCTCTGGAATCTCTGATAGTCGGAGAGCGTCATCGGCCCGGTATAGCTCTCGCTCTGCAGCTTGCGCGGCGGATACTGCACATAGGTCTTCATCAGCTTGTTGATGGCCTCGGAGATGGTCACCATCGTCCAGGTGCGCTCGGTGTAGTTGTTCATGAAGATGTCGTAGCGCTCCTGGGGATCCTGCCAGAGGTCGAAGACCTGCGGGACGGTGGCGACATATTTCTCCGCGCCCTTCCAGCCGAGATTGCTGTCCACCGCCAGACCACCGGTCGGGGCGCCGTTGTCGCCGCGCAGGTTGAAGACGGCCTTGTAGTTGCCGATGCGTGCCGCGCCCGGAGAGAGCTCGTTCTCGGTGAAGTAGAACCACTCGTTCCGTGGCGAAGGGCCGGTCCCGAACAGCACCGGCGACAGGTCGTAGCTGTCGAAGATGATCGGCTGGTTGGCGCGATCCTGGGTCGGCAACCGCACCCCGCCGACGGAAGCGAATGTCGCCATCAGATCGAGACCGCCAGTCACCTCGTGGTTCTTGGAGTTGGGAGCGATCTTGCCCGGCATCCAGGCGATGGCGGGAACGCGGTTGCCGCCTTCGCGAACCGTGCCCTTGGTGCCGCGGAACGGGGTATAGCCGGCATCGGGATAGACGTCCTGCCAGGCGCCATTGTCGGTGGTGTAGAAGACCAGCGTGTTGTTGGCGCGGCCGGAGCTGCGGACCTTGTCCATGATCCGCCCGATCCGCGCGTCGAGCTCGACGACGGAATCCGCGTATTTGCTCTTCGACATCGACTTATGGATGTAGTCGGGATGCGGCATGTTGGGCTGGTGCACCTTCATGAAGTTGATGCTCATGAAGATCGGCTCGGGCGAATTCGCGTTGCGGTCGAGATAGTCGAGCGCCGCCTTCTCGACATAGCCGTCGAAGAACGGGATGCCGACCACGCCTTCGGCGCCATTGATCACCGGCGTGTCGACATATTGGCCGTTGATCTTGAACTCCTCGCGCGCCGGCTGCCCGGCATTGCCCGACAGGGCTCCCTTCGTCACCCGCTGGAACATCGCCCGAAGCTCGGGTGACATATCCGGGAACCAGGTCGGGTCTGCGTAGGTGTAGGCGTTGAGATGATAGAGGCCGCAATATTTCATCTCGTCGTAGCCCTGGGCATTGGGCAGTGCGTAATCGGCCTCTCCCAGGTGCCATTTGCCGGTGAAAAAGGTCTTGTAGCCACCGGTCTTGAGCACCGAGGCCAGCGTCCACTCGGCTGCCGGCAAGCCGCCGCCCTGGCCCTGGAAGGCCACGGTCGTCATGCCGCTCCGGTTCGGGATGCGGCCCGTCTGCATGGCGGCGCGGCCGGGCGTGCAGCTTGGCTGCGCGTAGAAGGAGAAGAACGTCATTCCCTCCGCCGCCAGCTTGTCGATATTGGGGGTGGGCATGCCGCGGCCGATGCCGCCGCCATAGGGGCCAAGATCGCCATAGCCGGTGTCGTCCGACACGATCATGATGATGTTCGGTCGCTGTTGCGTCGCCGGCGCCGGGGCTGGTTGCGTCTGGGCCGCCGCCATCCCGCTGAAGGCGAGCGATGTGAGTGCGGTCGCTCCGAACAGCGCCGCGCTGTAGCGCTCGCGCCAGGCTCCGAACCGCTCCAGCGCCCTGGCCGTGGAACAGTCTCTTTCATCAAGCTGCAAGCAATCAGGCATGACCTCACTCCTCAGGCTGCTTTGGATCGGACGGTGGTCTCCAGACGCATCGAAAACCGACATGGCTGGTCGAGGTGTCGACCGGCTCGGCATGGCGCGCGGCCGGGCGATAGCGGCGGCAATAGTTGGGGGCGCATAGGTGCGAGCCGCCCTTGATCACCTTGCGTGGAATCCTGATCTCCGGTTGTCCGGGATCATAGCTTGCCGCCTCCCGCCCGCCCCGCGGGTTCACCGGGATGCAGCAGGCTTTCGCCGCGTCGGCCTCGTGCCGCGCCGAGTACCAGTCCTCAGTCCATTCCCAGACATTGCCGATCATGTCGTGGAGGCCATAGCCGTTGGGCGGAAAGGCGGTGACCGGCGAGGTGCGCTGGAAACCGTCCTGGTTGCTGTTCTCGTGCGGGAAGTTGCCCTGCCAGGTGTTCGCCAGATGCCGGTTGCCGGGCGTGAGCTCCTCCCCCCAGGCATATTCGGCGCCGTCGAGCCCGCCCCGCGCTGCGAATTCCCATTCCGCCTCGCTCGGCAGGGCCTTGCCGGCCCAGCGCGCATAGGCGAGCGCATCGGCGAACGTCACATGAACGACCGGATGGTTGTCGAGGGCGTTGATATTGCTCCCGGGGCCGTAGGGGCGACGCCAGTTCGCGCCCTTGGTGAGGTTCCACCATTGGCTCCAGTCGCGCAGGTCGACCGGCCTCGTCGGCGGCGCAAAGACCAGCGAGCCGGCATAGAGCATATGCGGCAGCGTGCCGGGATAGTCCTTGGGATCGGGCACTACTTCGGCAAAGGTGACGTGTCCCGTTGCCCTGACGAATTCCTTGAACTGCCGGTTGGTCACCGGGGTCCGGTCCATCCAGAAGCCGTCGACGGTGACGCGATGCGCTGGAGCCTCCTCGGGGTAGTGCCGGTCCGAGCCCATGCGGAAGGTGCCGCCGGGGATGGAGCTCATGCCTGGTGGCGGCGCTGTTCCTGCATCGGGGGAAACATGCGGTTGATCGCGGGGAGCCGAAGGCTGTCCGTCGACGATTTCGAGGATACGCATGGCAGGCACTCTTTGGAGAATTGGAGCAATTCTGTTCTAGAGTCAGAGAATGACAACACGAGACGATCGCGGCACTTACTTCAAGGTAATTTTTCAGAATCTAATTAAATGACAGGAGGACGACAGAGAGATGGCAAGATAAGTTATAAATCTAATCTATAATCAAAATTCGATATTACGAATTGCAATTAAATTGCAGAATAATTAATGTATTACATCCCATGTTAGAGACGTTTCTCGCGGGTGTCTACTGTGTACGAATGAACTCCGATCACGTCCCCTTGCCCAGGGGGGTTGTTGCCCCATAGCCAGAAAGGCTTGGCTGCCTTCGACCGAAATCCGCCGCCCTCGTCAGGGCTGGACGCAGGATCCATTCGATGTGGAAGGCGCCCAAGATAAAACAGCCAACCCAGCCGATTATGGATAGTCTCAACCTCACTTCCATGGGCGGCGCGAAACGGCGAACCTTTCAATGAAGGGTGAACCCGCAGGCATTGCTGCCACGCCAATCTTGAAGGAATTCCGAGATGGGTTTGCTGATAGATGGTGCCTGGCATGACCAATGGTACGACACATCGTCAACCGGCGGCCGCTTTATCCGGAAGGACAGCGCATTTCGCAACTGGGTGACGCCTGACGCCTCGGCTGGCCCAAGCGGCATTGGTGGTTTTGCCGCGGAGCCTGATCGCTATCACCTCTACGTAAGCCTGGCGTGTCCTTGGGCACACCGGACCCTGATCATGCGCGCCCTGAAGGGATTGGAAGAGCTTGTTTCGATCTCGGTCGTGCACTGGCTGATGCTCGAAAGCGGCTGGGCGTTCCAGGCAGGCCCCGGGGTCGTTCCCGACGCGGTCAATCACGCGCAGTATCTGCATCAGGTCTACACCGCTGCCGATCCCCACTATACCGGCCGGGTCACGGTTCCTATCCTGTGGGACAAGCGGACCGGCACCATCGTCAACAACGAGTCTTCCGAGATCATTCGGATGTTGGGAACGGCGTTCGACCATCTCGGCGCATTGTCCGGGGCCTACTATCCCGCGCCCCTGCACGAGGAGATCGATGCGATCAATGCGCGGGTCTATGACACCGTCAACAATGGTGTCTATCGCGCCGGGTTCGCGACAACCCAGGAGGCCTATGAAGAAGCGATCGGACCCTTGTTCGATACACTGGACTGGTTAGAGGAGCGGCTGAAGGCACGGCGCTATCTGCTCGGAGACGACCTGACCGAGGCAGATATCCGCCTGTTCACCACGCTCATTCGGTTCGATCCGGTCTATGTCGGACACTTCAAGTGCAACCTGCGCCGCATTGTCGATTACCCGAACCTCTGGCGTTACGCCCGTGACATCTACCACCTGCCCGGCGTTGCCGGGACGGTGAATATGCAGCACATCAAAGGCCACTATTACGAGAGCCATCGCACGATCAATCCGACCGGCATCGTCCCCCTTGGCCCAGAGATAAGCTACTGAAAGAGGACGAAAAGCCCCGGCAACCGCGCAAGCAGTTCATCGTGCCCAAGGTTCTGGTTCTTGATTGCTCTTCCCGTGGCCATGTCGAAACGCTGGCCTACGCCGAGGCCGGCCCCTCAGCAGCGGCCTCGGCAGGCAGTCATCTACGTCGCGTCTTGTCCCGCCCCATGTGCGGCAGAGAAGCGCGGCTGTCGTAACGAAATTTGGGGGGACGCCCCGCGCGCCCGGACGAGCGCGCGGGAGAGGCAAACGAGCGTTCAGCGGTAGTCGCGGTAGTCGTACGCCGGGGCATAATAGCGCCTGCCGTAGACCGGCGCGGCATAGACCGGCGCGGCATAGTAGCCATTGTCGTAGTAGTAGGGATCAGCATAGGCGCGGCGGTTCGCGGCGATCGCTGCGGCACCCAGAATTCCGAGGCCAACGGCGCCGGCCACGGCTGCGCCACGGCCGCCGCCATACCAGCCGCCGCGGTAGCCACGATAGCCACCGCGATAGCCGCGGTAACGATATTGCGAATATTCCGCCGCTGCCTTGTTGAGCCGCGAGGCATCCACGACCGGACGCGCTTGCCCAGCGAAGGCCGGCACGGCCGAGCCCGCCGTGACCACGCTCGCGGAAGCCAGCGCAACGATGGCRGTTTTCCTGAGGGACATCATGATCGAATCTCCTTTTATCGGGCTCTCCTCCTCCCGAAGCTGAGGACAGGTTCGCGCCGCCCGGTTGAATGGCGGGTGAACCAATCGCGGCTGGATTGCGGCAGAGCGCAAAGCCATCTGCCTCGCGCGCGTGTCGCCGGACAGCCGCCGTGAAGGGAAGCGATCAACACTTCCGAAGCTGCACCTGTTGATCAACGAAGGGCGCAGCCGGTTGTTCCGGCTCGCCGTCATGTCTCCGAGAGCGGAAGCCCGCATGCCCGCTTCGCGCAGGTGACGATCGCGGACTCGATCACGGCCGACCATCACGGCCGACCATCACGCCATCGGCCTCCGCGTGGATCAGCGCGGTCGTCTGCTTGCTGTCGCGGATATTGAGCGTCGCACCCTGCTTGGCCATGAGACCCTTGAAGCGCTCGCTGGAGGCCGCCTATACCGTCTCCATGACAGCCAGCAACCGCATCGTCCTCTCCAGCGACCACGCCGCCATTCCGCTCCGGCAGGCCATCGCCGCTCATATCGCGGCGCATGGCTGGGTCGCGGTCGATATCGGACCGACGACGCCGGAGAGCACACCCTATCCCAGGCATGGCGAAGCGGCGGCACGGCTCGTCGCCTCCGGCGATTGCCGGTTCGGCATCATCCTGTGCGGCACCGGCCAGGGCATCATGATGGCGGCGAACAAGGTCAAGGGCATCCG
>NZ_JBFTZN010000279.1:0-7573 GCF_056406775.1 Allobosea sp. P1_A7 | reverse complement strand
ACCTTGATCTCGGAGGCTGGGACCTTCCAGGACTGCGCTGCGGCCTGGACCAGCATGGCACGGGCCGTKGCTCCAGCCTTGCGCATCTGTTCCCAGCTATTGGCGATCGCGGTCGAGCCGCCGGTTCCCTGCACGCCGAATGCGAGATTGGCATAGAGCTTGACGTCGGCCGGCGCATGCTCGCTGCGCATCTGGCCCCAGTCTGCGTCCATCTCCTCGGCGACGAGCGTCGCAAGCCCGGTGAATGGCCCCTGGCCGAACTCGATATGCTTGATCAGCACCGTGACGGTGCTGTCAGGCGCGACGCGGACGAAGGCATTGGGTGCGAAGGTGGCGTTTCCGCCCGGGCGAAACGCAGCGCCTGCCCCGGACTGGGCACGGGCCACTTGCGGGAGATGCAGCCCGATGACGAGGGCGCCAGCTCCCTTCAGCAGCGAGCGGCGGGAGAGGTTCTGATCGTGAACGGTCATGGCTCAGCCCTCCAGCGTGCGGGCAGCATCATGGATCGCGGCGCGGATGCGGACATAGGTTGCGCAACGGCAAAGATTGCCGTTCATCGCGAGATCGATGTCGCGATCGCTCGGCTTCTTGTTTTCCGTGAGCAGCGCAACCGCGCTCATCACCTGGCCCGACTGGCAGTAGCCGCATTGCGGTACGTCGCGTGCCGTCCAGGCGGCCTGAACGGCATCGGCTTCCTTGCCCGAAATCGCCTCGATCGTGGTGATCTCGGCATCGCCCACCGCCGAGACCGGCGTGACGCAGGAGCGCAGCGGCTTGCCGTCCATGAAGACCGTGCAGGCGCCGCATTGCGCGACACCACAGCCGAACTTGGTGCCGGTCAGGCCGAAATTGTCGCGGATCGCCCAAAGCAGGGGCGTATCGTCGTCGACATCGACGCTGTGCGTCCTGCCGTTGACTTTGAGTGAGACCATGGCTGCCTCCGGATCGCTGGACATGACACAGCGCGGCACCATGGTGCGGATCGAGAGGCTCGCTCTCGACGGCCCGATCTGACATATCAGAAGCGGGCGGGTGATCCGTCGTCTTGGGTCGCGCGACTAGACGAATTAGACCGTTTGAGTCTAATTGGAATAGTCGCGCTCAGTTTGGATCTTGTCAAGACTGCAATGTCCGACAGAAGCGAGAGTTCCGGCGTGGCCGCCGATGATGCCACCGGTCGCATCGATCAGATCGCCGATGCGGCCCTGCGCCTGTTTGCCCGCTACGGCTACAAACGCACCTCGATGGACGACATCGCCAAGGAAGCCGGGCTGGCCAAGGCGACGCTCTACCTCCATTTCAAGGGCAAGGATGATGTGTTCCGGGCCATGCTCGCGCTGCTCGGCAGGCGTGTCGAAGCACGTTGCCATGAAGTCCTGATCAGCCAGGCCCCCTTCCCGGAACGCCTCACGGCACTGTTGAGAGCTCATTTCGCCACGGCCTTCGAGAGCCTCGGCACGGGTGAACACCTGGTCGAGTTGAAGGCCGTCATCGCCAGCATTGCCGGGCAGGAGCTGCTTGTCTTCGAAGACATCTTCGCCAGGCATGCGCGCAACCTCATCGAGGAGGCGCAAGCGAAGGGCGAGATCTCGCTGAAACGCACGGGCCTTAGCCCCACGATGCTGATCAACACGCTGATGCAGGCGGCCGCCGGTGCCAAGCTCGGCCCCCTGCCCTCCTGCGCGGACTACCAGCAGCGGCTCGACGCGATCGCATCGGTCACGGCTGCTGCCGTCCTGCCGACCGGCTAGTATGACAGGGCCGGCATCGGCTCTAAGCCTTTCGTCTAAACCGCCATTCCTGGGCAGATGCACATGGATTCATGCGCACGGGCGTGGCGTTGACAGGCGCGCTGCGCGCGGTGCAGCATGACTGCAAGGGGAAACGAACAATCCAAGAATCATTGAGGTGGCGACCATGTGTGCGTGGTATGTCTGAGGATATTATTCTCTCCACCTCGGGGCTAACCAAAGAATTCGCGGGATTCACCGCGGTCAATGGCGTCGACCTCAAGGTCAGGCGCGGCAGCATTCATGCGCTCATCGGCCCAAATGGTGCCGGCAAAACGACATGTTTCAATCTGCTGACCAAGTTTCTTGCGCCAACCAAGGGTTCGATCGTCTATAACGGCCAGGACATCACGCGCCAGAAGCCAGCCGAGATCGCCCGGCTCGGGCTGGTCCGGTCCTTTCAGATTTCGGCGGTTTTCCCGCAACTGAGCGTGATGAAGAACGTCCGGATCGCGCTGCAGCGCAAGCGTGGCGACTCCTTCGATTTCTGGCGGTCCGAGGATGTGCTGAAATCGCTCGATGCCGAGGCGCTGCGCCTCGTCGAGGCCGTCGGCCTCTCGACCTTTGCGGACCTGCCGGCGGGAGAACTCTCCTACGGTCGCAAGCGCGCGCTTGAAATCGCGACCACGCTGGCGCTCGATCCGGAGATGCTGCTGCTCGACGAACCGATGGCCGGAATGGGCCGTGAGGATGTCGAACGCATCGCGGCGCTGATCCGGAAAATCTCGGCCAACCGCACCATCCTGATGGTCGAGCACAACCTCTCGGTCGTCGCCTCACTCTCCGACCGCATCACCGTGCTGGCGCGTGGGCAGGTGCTTGCCGAAGGCGACTACGCCACGGTCTCGAAGGATCCGCGCGTGGTCGAAGCCTATATCGGATCGGGAGTCGGCCATGCTCACTGAGGCGACCGGGGCCGCAGCGCCTGCGAGCGCTGTCAAACCGCTGCTCGCGGTCCGCGGGCTCGAGGCCTGGTATGGCGAGTCGCATGTGCTGCATGGCATCGATTTCGACGTCGCGCCGGGCGAAGTGGTGACCTTGCTCGGCCGTAACGGCGCCGGCAAGACCACGACGTTGAAGTCGATCATCGGCATCATGGGCAAGCGCAAGGGCTCGATTTCGTTCGACGGTACCGAGACGATCAACCTGCCCTCGCGCACCATCGCCCGGCTCGGCATCGGCTTCGTTCCGGAAGAACGCGGCATCTATTCGAGCCTGAATGTCGAGGAGAACCTTCTGCTGCCGCCGCAGGTGAAGCCGGGCGGATTCAGCCTCGACCAGATCTTCGAGCTCTTTCCCAATCTGAAGGAGCGGCTGAAGAGCCAGGGCACCAAGCTGTCGGGCGGAGAGCAGCAGATGCTGGCGATCGGGCGCATCCTGCGCACGGGCGCGAATCTCCTGCTGCTCGACGAGCCGACCGAGGGGCTGGCCCCCGTGATTATCGACCAGATCGGCCGCACCATCGCGAAACTGAAACACGATGGCTTCACCATCATCCTGGTCGAGCAGAATTTCCGCTTCGCCGCAACGGTGGCCGACAGGCACTATGTCGTCGAGCAGGGCAAGGTGGTCGACATGATTCCGAACGAGGCGCTTGAGCGAAACATCGACAAGCTCCACGGTTATCTCGGGGTTTGAACAATCGCGTCGAGAACGACGTCATTTCAGGGAGGGACGGCATGAAACTCAAGACATTGCTGCTGGGCAGCGTATTTGGCGCGCTGCTGGTGAGCCCGGCGCTGGCGCAGCAGATTTCCGTCAAGGCCGGTGTGCTCAACGACCGTTCCGGCCTCTATGCAGACCTCTCCGGCGAAGGCTCGGTGGTTGCGGCCCGCATGGCCGTCGAGGATTTCAAGGCCGCCGAGAAGGGCATCAAGGTCGAGATCATCTCCGCCGACCACCAGAACAAGCCCGATGTCGGCTCGACCATCGCCCGGCAATGGTACGATCAGGACGGCGTCGACATCATCCTTGACGTGCCAACCTCATCGGTGGCGCTGGCCGTCAACCAGATCACCAAGGAAAAGAACAAGATCCATATCAACTCGGGCGCAGCGRCCTCAGACCTCACCGGCAAGGCCTGTTCTCCGAACACGATCCACTGGACCTATGACACCTATGCCCTCGCCCAGGGCACGGGCGGCGCCATGGTGAAGGCCGGCGGCGACAGCTGGTTCTTCCTGACCGCCGACTATGCCTTCGGTCACGCTCTGGAGCGCGACACTGCCGCGATCGTCACCAAGAACGGCGGCAAGGTGCTGGGGGCCGTACGCACGCCCTTCCCGGGCACCGATTTCTCGTCGTTCCTGCTCCAGGCTCAGGCTTCCAAAGCCAAGGTCATCGGCCTCGCCAATGCCGGCGGCGACACGATCAACTCGATCAAGCAGGCGGGCGAGTTCGGCATCGTTGCAGGCGGGCAGAAGCTCGCGGGGCTGCTCGTCTTCCTCACCGACGTGCACGCGCTCGGCCTGCAGACGGCGCAAGGCCTGGTCCTGACGGAAGCCTTCTACTGGGACACGAACGACCAGACCCGTGCCTGGTCGGAGCGCTTTGCGAAGGCCCATGGCGGCAAGAAGCCAACCATGGTCCAGGCCGGCGTCTATTCCGGCATGCTCCACTATCTCAAGGCCGTGGAGGCTGCGAAGAGCAAGGATACCGCGGCCGTGATGGCCAAGATGAAGGAATTGCCGACCGACGATCCGCTCTTCGGCAAGGGGTCGGTCCGCGTCGACGGCCGCAAGATGCACGACATGTACCTTTTCGAGGTCAAGAAGCCGTCCGAGTCCAAGGCACCATGGGATTACTACAAGCAGATCGCGGTTCTGCCGGCAGAACAGGCCTTCAAGCCGCTCAGCGAGAGCGAGTGCCCGCTCGTCAAGAAGTGAACGAGGCTTCGTCCGCGCTTGCTTGGTTCCTGCGTCATCCCGGGCGATCCTAGGGAGACCCGGGATCCACATGCTCCGGCACATCTCCCGGGTCGGGTCTTCGGCCGGCCCGGGATGATGGCAGCAGGAGATGGCGTATCCGTACGTCGGTCCTTGGCAGCATTTTCAGGATGAGTTGAGCAAGGCATGTTCGAGCTTCTCGGAATCCCACCACAAGCGCTGTTCGGCCAGGTCCTGCTTGGCCTGATCAACGGCTCGTTCTATGCCATCCTCAGCCTCGGGCTGGCGGTGATCTTCGGGCTGCTCAACATCATCAACTTCACCCATGGCGCGCAGTATATGATGGGCGCCTTCGTGGCCTGGATGTGCCTGAACTATCTCGGCATCAACTACTGGGCCRCATTGCTGCTGGCACCGCTGATCGTCGGGATCGTGGGCGTCCTGATCGAGCGGTTCCTGATCTCGCGGCTGGCCCATCTCGACCATCTCTACGGGCTGCTGCTGACCTTCGGCCTCGCACTGATCATCCAGGGCCTGTTCCGCAACAATTACGGCTCGTCGGGCCTGCCCTATCAGATCCCGCCGCAGCTGGCGGGCGGGCATAATCTCGGCTTCATGTTCCTGCCGAACTACCGCGCCTGGGTCGTCATCGCGTCGCTCGTCATCTGCCTGGCGACCTGGTTCGTGATCGAGAAGACGAGGCTCGGCGCCTATCTTCGCGCCGCCACCGAGAACCCGACGCTGACACAGGCCTTCGGTATCAATGTGCCGCTGCTGGTGACCCTGACCTACGGCTTCGGCGTCGCTCTGGCGGCGTTCGCCGGCGTGCTCGCGGCGCCGATCTACTCGGTCAATCCAAACATGGGGGCCGACCTGATCATCGTCGTCTTCGCCGTCGTCGTGATCGGCGGCATGGGCTCGATCATGGGCGCGATCGTCACCGGGTTCGGCCTCGGCCTGATCGAAGGCGTGACCAAGGTTTTCTATCCCGAAGCGTCCGCGACCGTGATCTTCATCATCATGGTCCTGGTGTTGCTGGTGAAACCAGCCGGGTTGTTCGGGCGGCCCGCGTGATGGCACCGTCCCGCATGATTGGAAGGAGCTGACCATGGCCGACGCGCTTTCCGCCGACGTTCCCGCGGGCGGCCTCGCAGTCGCCGAGACCACGAAGGGAACCGAGCGCCTGCATCGGGCGATCTTCATCGGGCTCGCGGTCCTGGTCGCCGTCGCGCCTTCCTCGCCTATCCCGTCTTCGTGATGAAGGTGATGTGCTTTGCGTTGTTCGCGCTCGCCTTCAACCTTCTGCTTGGCTATGGCGGTCTGCTCTCCTTCGGCCATGCGGCCTATTTCGGCATGGCAAGCTATGTCAGCGCCTATACGGCCAAGAACTGGGGCTTGACGCCCGAGCTCGCGATCCTGTCCGGGACGCTGATCGCCGGTATGCTTGGCGCCGTCTTCGGCTCGCTCGCGATCCGCCGGCAAGGCATCTACTTCGCCATGATCACGCTGGCACTGGCGCAGATGGTGTTCTTCTTCTCGCTGCAGACACCGCGCTTCACGGGCGGCGAGGACGGCATCCAGTCAGTGCCGCGCGGCAAGCTCTTCGGCCTGATCAGCCTCGCCGACGACCGGGCGCTGTATTACGTGGTCGCAGTCATCTTCATGGCCGGGCTGCTGCTGATCTACCGCATCATCCATTCGCCCTTCGGCCAGGTCTGCAAGGCGATCCGGGACAACGAGCCGCGCGCGATCTCGCTCGGCTACCGCGCCAATCGCTACAAGCTCGCGGTCTTCGTCCTTTCGGCTGCGCTGGCGGGGCTGGCGGGCGCGACCAAGGCCATCGTCTTCCAGCTCGCCTCACTCACCGACGTGCACTGGTCAATGTCCGGCGAGGTCGTGCTGATGACGCTGGTCGGCGGTCTCGGAACCGTGTTCGGGCCGATCGTCGGTGCGCTCGTCATCGTCTCGATGCAGAATTATCTCGCCAGCCTTGGCGCCTGGGTCACGGTCGTGCAGGGCGTGATCTTCGTGATCTGCGTGATGCTGTTCCGCGAGGGCATCGTCGGCGTGATCTCGAGGGCCATCAAGCGACCGCTCTGACGTCAGCGCGGCCGCATCAGGAAATCAGCGACGGCTGCCCGGTCGGCCTCGCGGGCGAGCCCGGGCGCGCTCATCCAGCTGCCTTTGAACATGGCCTCGGGATCGGCGAGATAGGCTTTCAGCCGCTCCGCGTCCCAACTGAGGCCCTGCGCGCCGGCCGCTTTCAGCGCCGGCGAGTAATCGAAACCTGTGGCCGTGCCGATGCGGCGGCCGGACAGGCCGGCGAGATGCGGACCCGCCATGCCCGGCTTGGCCGGGTCGAGGCTGTGGCAGGCCTGGCAGGTCGCGAACAGACGCTCGCCCGCCCCGCTCTCCTGGGCTGCGCCAGGCTGCGCGGCAAACAGAACCGCCGTGATCGCAGATGCGACAGGCGCGCTCCTCACGCCTGCTTCACCGTCTGGATCCGAACAAGTCGGTCATTGCCGCTCTCGCCGCCCCAGGCCTCGCCGGAACGCCCGTCCATCTGGCGGACATTGGCGCCGGGCTTGTCGCTCGGGAGACTGCTGAAGGCTTCGGTGACGGGATCGAAATGGACGATGGCATTGGCCGAAAAGTCCGTCAGCCAGACTTTGTCCGCATCATCGACATAGACCGAATAGGTGCGCGGTTTGTCACCCGGCAATTTCCATGTCTTCCAGCTGTTGCTGAGCGTGTCATAGGCCGAGACATTGCCGGAATTCCATTCGCTGACCCAGATGCGATTCTTCGAATCCGACCAGACCCGCCGCGCGCCCTGACCAGGCGTCGGTGGTTCGACCACCGTGATCTCGAAGGTGCCGGGATTGATCTGGGCAATAT
>NZ_JBFTZN010000278.1:0-7605 GCF_056406775.1 Allobosea sp. P1_A7 | reverse complement strand
AACCAGAACCTCGTCGCGCGCGATCATCGAGCCGGAGACCACGACGCTCTGCACGATTTCCGCGGTCGTGGCCGGGGTAACCGTCACGGCCGGGCCATGGGCGGGAGCCGTTGCCTGCGCGGCCGCGCTGGCTGGCGTCTGGGCCGAGGCCGAGACAGACGGCAGCAGCGCCAGGGTCAGCAGGAACAGGGCAGCCAGGCGCGTCAGCGCGAGGGGAAGCGGCAACATGGTGATAACCTTCGAATCAGTCATGGCTGATTTGTGTGTGGGGATTGCAGGCGCATTGCCTGAGCCAATCCGCGCATCGCGGTGAACATCGTCTCGGCAGCAGCTTCGGTGTCGAAATTCGGATCCAAGGCGCGCCGGCAGAAGAAGCCGTCGGCAAGCATCGACATCGCCTGCAGGAAGCGGACCTCGTCGAGATCGGCCGGCAGCTCGCCGCCGTCCTTGGCCGCGGAGACCGCGACCGTCAGGCCTGTCATGACCATGCCGTCGATATCGGCGCACATCGCCGCCATTTCCGGATTGCGTGCGGCTTCCGCCCAGATCTGCAACGCGATGATGGCCTTTTCGCGCGGCTCATCGACGAGATGCCGCCGCGCAAGTGCCTCGAGCTGGTCAAGGAGGTTGCCGGCGCGCGGATCAAGCGCCGCGAAATCTGCGACGATCGAAGCCCGGTCCCGCTCGGCCATCCCAGCGATGATCACGTCCTTGGAGGCGAAGTAGCGGTAAAGATTGCCCGGGCTCATGCCGGCCTCGGCCGCAACGTCATTCATCGTTGCGGCATGGAAACCGGCGCGCGCGAAGACGCGCTCCGCCGCATCGAGGATGCGCGAATGGCGCTCCGTCAGGGCACGCTCGGAAGAGGCGAAGGCAAAGGGTGGTGGCAAACGAGGAATCCGAAATGAGAATGAACGTTCATTCTCATGACCTATCGTGAACTTGAAGTCAAGAAGCGTGCGCTCCCGGCGGAATCAGGGCGCCGCCATGCAAAAAACACCTGCGCGCCATGCAACCCTGGCGCATGAATTGCTTGCTCGGTCCCGCATGGAACCGCATTGTCAGTTCATGGATGGATGGTGCGCCACTGGGCGCGACCTTGGCGCGTGAGCGATCCGAAGCCCGTGATGAACGATCAGCCCTTTCGTCTCAGCGCTGCCCGCAAGCTCCGCTCCCCCCTTCGCCCCAGCAGGAACAGGCCGGCACCGAAGCCTGTGCTGATCGTCCTGCACCAGGAACATTCGACCTCCGGCCGGGTCGGCCGCCTTCTGGCGGCGCGGGGGCACGCGCTCGATATCCGCAAGCCGCGCTTCGGCGATCCGCTCCCGGTGACCATGCGCGATCATGCCGGCGCCGTGATCTTCGGCGGCCCGATGAGCGCCAACGACCCCGATGATTTCGTCAAGGCCGAGATCGACTGGATCGGCACCTGCCTGAAGGAAGAGGCCCCCTTTCTCGGCATCTGCCTGGGCGCCCAGATGCTCACGCGACATCTGGGCGGCACCGTCTACACGCACCCACAGGGCCGGGCCGAGATCGGCTATTACGATCTTGCGCTGACGGAAGCCGGGCATTCGCATGCGAGCGAGGCCGGCTTCGCCTGGCCCTCGACCGTGTACCAATGGCATCGCGAGGGCTTCGATTGCCCTAGCGGCGCCGAATGCCTCGCAACCGGGGGCGATTTCCCGGTCCAGGCCATTCGCTCGGGCCCCAAGGCCTATGGCATCCAGTTTCATCCCGAGGTGACCCCGGCGATGATGTGCCGCTGGTCGGTGCGCGCGCATGAGCGCACCCTGATGCCCGGGGCCCAGCTGCGCCATCAGCATCTCGAAGGCTGGTATCGCTATGATCCCGCCGTCAGGGCCTGGCTCGACGGCTTCCTCGACCACTGGCTGCACGTGCCGGTGGATGGAGAGACCTCCCTCGCATGACCCGTACCTCGCTTGTCTTCGGCGCCGGCATTGTCGGCGTCTCCTGTGCGCTCGCGCTGCAGAAACGCGGCTTCATGGTCACCCTGATCGACCGGCGCGAGCCCGGCAGCGAAACCTCCTACGGCAATGCCGGCGTGGTCAGCCCGACCTCCGTCGTCCCGCTCAACAATCCCTCGCTCTGGAAGAGCCTACCGAACTATCTCGGCAACCAGCACGCTGCCGTGCGCTATCGCTGGGGCCACCTGCTGCGGAATCCCGGCTGGGTCCTGCGCTTCCTCGCCGAGACGCGCCCATCCCGTCTCGCGCCGCGCGTTGCCGCACTCCAGGGTCTGACGGCTCAGGCCCTGACCTTGCACAAGGCGTGGATGGCAGAGGCTGGAATCAGCCATCGCCTGCGTGAAACCGGTACGCTGAAGCTCTGGCGCAGCGAGGCCGGTCAACAGGCTGCCCGCACCGAGCAGCAGTGGCTCGAGGATCATGGCTTTCGTGCCGACTATCTCGATCGGCAGGCCCTTTCGGCGGTCGAGCCCGATCTCAACCCGATCTTTTCGGCCGGCCTGTGGTTGCGGGACAACGGCTCGGTCGACTGGCCGCAGGCCGTGGTCGCAGCCTATGCGGCGCTCTTCGCCGCGCGCGGCGGCAAGATCGTCCGCGCCGCCGCCTCAGGGCTCTCCAGGACACCCCAGGGCTGGCGCGCTACGACCGATTCCGGCAGCTTCGATGCCGGAATCGCCGTGGTCGCGCTCGGCCCATGGAGCACCGACCTGCTGCACCCGCTCGGGCTGAGCGTCCCGCTCAATGTCGAGCGCGGTTATCACCGCCATTACAAGGCAGGCGACGGGCGCAGCCTTTCGCGCCCGTTCTACGACGTCGAATCCGCCTACTTCCTCGCGCCGATGGAAAAGGGCTACCGTCTGACCAGCGGTGTCGAGCTCGCAAACCGGGATGCGCCTTCGAATTTCGCGCAGATCGACGCCGTCCTGCCACGGGCGAAGGAAGCATTTGACCTGACCGAGGCGACCGAAGCCACGACCTGGCGCGGAGCCAGGCCGACCCTGCCCGATTCATTGCCGATGATCGGGGCAGCGCCGCGGAATCCCGGTCTCTGGCTCGCCTTCGGCAGCCAGCATATCGGCTTTGCGACGGGGCCCGTCACCGGCGAAATCCTGGCTGCGCAGATCTGCGGCGAGAAGCCGATCGCCGATCCGGCCCCATTCGCGCCGACGCGATATCTCTGATCCCGAGGATCCGGTCGCGCGCCCAGGCCAGCCCGATATCGCCAATCAGTCTCCGGCGCATCGGGCGAGAGCCGAAGCCTCTCCCCGAAATGCGCCCAGGACGCCTAAGCCGGCGCAGGCCGTCGCGTCAGACGACCACACCGTCGAATGAGTGGCGCCTCAGACCTGCCGCGCCACCATCATCTTCTTGATCTCTGCGATCGCCTTGGCCGGGTTCAGGCCCTTCGGGCAGGCATTGGCGCAGTTCATGATCGTGTGGCAGCGATAGAGCCGGAAGGGATCCTCCAGGTCGTCGAGGCGCTCGCCGGTGGCCTCATCGCGGGAGTCGATCAGCCAGCGATAGGCCTGAAGCAGCACGGCAGGACCGAGATAGCGGTCGCCATTCCACCAGTAGCTCGGGCAGGACGTCGAGCAGCAGGCGCAGAGGATACACTCATAAAGGCCGTCGAGCTTCTCGCGGTCCTCCTTGCCCTGCGCCCACTCCTTCTCCGGCGCCGGCGTCGTGGTCTTGAGCCAGGGCTCGACCGAAGCGTGCTGCGCATAGAAGCGTGTGAGGTCCGGCACCAGATCCTTGATCACCGGCATATGCGGCAGTGGATAGATCGCGACCTTGCCCTTCGAGCCGCACTCATCGATGCCGGTGGTGCAGGCCAGCCCGTTCTTGCCGTCCATGTTCATGGCGCAGGAGCCGCAGATGCCCTCGCGGCAGGAGCGCCGGAAGGTCAGCGTCGGGTCGATCTTGTTCTTGATCCAGATCAGGGCGTCGAGGACCATCGGTCCGCAATCCTCGCGGTCGACATAATAGGTGTCGGTGCGTGGATTCTCGCCGGTATCCGGGTTCCAGCGATAAACCTTGAACTCGGTCAGCTTCTTGGCGCCGGCCGGCTTCGGCCAGGCCTTGCCTTCGGTCAGTCGTGAGTTCGCGGGGAGATTGAATTCGGCCATCGGTCAGATCGTCCTCAATACACCCGCGCCTTGGGCTTGATGTACTCGATATCGTTCGAGAGCGTGTAGGTATGGACCGGGCGGTCGTCGAGCGTGACGGTCCGCTTCTCGTCGTCGATCCAGGACAGGGTGTGCTTCATCCAGTCCTTGTCGTCGCGCTCCGGATAGTCCTCACGGGCATGGGCGCCACGGCTTTCCGGACGATTCAGCGCCGAATCCATCGTAACGACGGCCTGCGTGATCAGGTTGTCGAACTCGAGCGTCTCGACCAGATCCGAATTCCAGATCAGCGAACGGTCGGTGGTCGCGATGTCGGAGGCACCGGCCCAGACCTCGTGGATCAGCTTGTGGCCTTCCTGCAGCGTTTCGCCGGTTCGGTAGACGGCGCAGTTGTCCTGCATCGTCTTCTGCATACGGTTGCGCAGCTCCGCCGTCGGGGTGCCGCCCGAGGCATTGCGGAACTTGTCGAGGCGGGTCAGCGCGAGATCGGCCGATGACTTCGGCAGCTCGGGCTGCTTTTCGCCCGGCGTCACGATTTCGGCGCAGCGCAAACCGGCGGCACGTCCGAAGACGACCAGATCGATCAGCGAGTTCGAGCCGAGGCGGTTGGCGCCATGCACCGAGACGCAGGCCGCTTCGCCGATCGCCATCAGGCCAGGCACCACGGTATCGGGGTTGCCGTCGACTTTGGTCAGCACCTCGCCATGATAGTTCGTCGGGATGCCGCCCATGTTGTAGTGCACCGTCGGCAGGACCGGGATCGGCTCGCGGGTGACATCGACGCCGGCGAAGATCTTGGCGCTCTCCGAGATGCCCGGCAGGCGCTCGTGCAGAATCTTCGGGTCGAGATGATCGAGATGCAGGTAGATGTGGTCGCCGTTCTTGCCGACGCCGCGTCCGCCACGAATCTCCATGGTCATCGAACGCGAGACGACGTCGCGAGAAGCCAGATCCTTGGCGGAGGGAGCGTAACGCTCCATGAAGCGCTCGCCCTCGGAATTGGTGAGATAGCCGCCCTCGCCGCGAGCCCCTTCGGTGATCAGGCAGCCGGCGCCATAGATGCCGGTCGGGTGGAACTGCACGAACTCCATGTCCTGCAGCGGCAGGCCGGCACGCAGCACCATGCCGCCACCGTCGCCGGTGCAGGTATGGGCCGAAGTCGCCGAGAAATAGGCGCGGCCATAGCCGCCGGTCGCCATGATCGCCATCTTCGAGCGGAAGCGATGCAGCGTGCCGTCATCGAGCTTGAGCGCGATCACGCCCCGGCAGACGCCATCCTCGTCCATGATCAGGTCGATGGCGAAGTACTCGATGAAGAACTCGGTGTTGTAGCGCAGCGCCTGGCCATAGAGCGTGTGCAGCATGGCGTGGCCGGTGCGGTCGGCGGCAGCGCAGGTGCGCTGGGCCGGAGGACCGTTGCCGAAATCGGTGGTCATGCCGCCGAAGGGCCGCTGATAGATCTTGCCGTCCTCGGTGCGCGAGAAGGGCACGCCCCAATGCTCGAGCTCATAGACGGCCGCCGGCGCATTGCGCACGAGATACTCGATCGCGTCCTGGTCGCCGAGCCAGTCCGACCCCTTGACGGTGTCGTACATGTGCCACTGCCAGGTGTCCTTGCCCATGTTGCCAAGCGAAGCGGCAACGCCTCCCTGCGCGGCGACGGTGTGCGAGCGGGTCGGGAACACCTTGGAGATGCAGGCAGTCCTCAGGCCCGCTTGCGAGCAGCCGACCGTCGCGCGCAGTCCCGCACCGCCGGCGCCGACAACCACGACGTCGAAGGTGTGATCGGTGATCGGATAGGCCTGGCCTGTATAGGCCGGGACCGATTGGGCTCTGGTGATCGCCATCGGGTTCAGCCTCCGAAAGAGAGTTTCAGGATCGCGAAGACGCAAGCTGCGCCGATCGCGATCGCAAAGAAGGTGTTGGCCATCACGGCGAAGATCTTCAGCCCTTCGTGGTGGACATAGTCCTCGATCACGACCTGCATGCCGAGACGCATATGGACCGCGCCCGACAGGGTGAAGAGCAGCATCAGGATCGCGACCAGCGGGTGCGACAGCGTCGCGACAGCAGCCGCATAGGGCTTGCCGAAGAGCGAGATCACAACGCCGAGGAAGATGATCGTCAGAAAGACGTTCGCCACGGCGGTGACGCGCTGCAGCCAGAAATGGCCGGTGCCGGACTTGGCCGAGCCGAGACCGCGAACGCGGCCGAGCGGGGTACGCATGGAAGAATTTGACGACATGACGAAACTCCTCAGCGCATCGCGTAGGCGACGATCCAGAGCAGGATCGTCAGGCCCGCCGAGACGAAGACGCTGTACTTCGCCATATTCATGCGCGTCTCGGGGTCGTAGCCGTACCCCATGTCCCAGACGAAATGGCGCAGGCCGCCGACCATGTGGTGCAGTAGCGCAAAGGAATAGCCGAACAGCACCAGGCGCCCCAGGAAGGAGCCGGCAATCGCCTGAGCCGTTTCATAGGCCCCCGGCCCCGAGGCGGCGGCCACGAGCCAGGCGGCGATGAGGACCGTGCCGGCATAGAGCGCCGAGCCGGTGACGCGATGCGCGATCGACATCGCCATGGTCCAGGACCAGCGGTAGATTTGCAGATGCGGCGAAAGCGGGCGCGCGATCGGTTTGGTTTCGGCCAAGATGAACTCTCCGACTCTGCGGCCCGCCGGGGGCCCGATCCATTTGGGAATGGTTCTAGAGTGATTGGCTCTCTATAGAAACCGTTCCCGCGCTGCAATGCGAGGCAGCGAATCGGTGGTTACATAAATCTCAATCTGTAACTTTATGCTTACCCGTCAGCGCGGCAACAGCACCCAATAATCGAGATCGAGGATGACACCACCGGCATATTGATCGCCCAGCTTCAAGGGGTACTCCCCGCAAGGCAGGTTCTTGGTCGCGACGAGACGCAGGCGCAGGGCGCCGACATCGCTGCGGCCCGGCAACTCAGCCTTCTCCAGCACCTCGCTCCAGGCATAGACCGTATCGCCCGCGAAAAGTGGCGCGACATGCCTGCCACCATTGATCGCCGCGATGTGAAGGCCGTTTCCGAGTCCGTTGTACGATAGGGCACGGGCCAGGCTGATGACATGGCCGCCATAGATCAATCTCTTGCCGAAACGCGTCTCGCGCGCGCCAYAGGCGTCGAAATGCACCTTTGCGGTGTTTTGGTAGAGACGGGTCGCAAGCTGATGCTCGGCCTCCTCCACCGTCATGCCGTCGACATGGTCGATGCGTTCGCCGACCGCATAATGGCCCCAGCGAAACGCCGAGCCCGCGAGCGCATCGTCATAGGCGGTGAGATCGAGTGTCGGGCAGCCCTCGCCAAGCTCTTCGGGAGCGACGACCTTCGGAAGTTCGGGCACCTGCTCGGCATGCGCCGGGGCTCCCGGTTCGCGTTTGCGCACCAGCACCCAGCGCGCATAGCTCAGCACGATTTCGCCCAGTTGGTTCCGGCCGATCGAGCGGACATAGACGA
>NZ_JBFTZN010000277.1:0-7611 GCF_056406775.1 Allobosea sp. P1_A7 | reverse complement strand
GGCTCATATCGCTCAACGGAAACCAGACCGTGAAGGGGCGAACCGCGAAGGTCGATGCGAGCTTCATCGATATCGTCGATGCCACACTCGGAGATGGGGGTACGCTATTTGCCCTGATGGCGGATATCGAGGCCCGCAACGGCCGCTTTTCTCTCCTCGGCAATTTCGCCGGGCTGAAGGTCGGCATCGATCGCGGTAACGTCAGGACCCGGAGCGTTACGCCGGATATCTCGGGCGCGATCGGCGCGTCCGGCGATGCCAAGACCTCGATGGCCATCGTCGAAGCCGGGGCCGCTTACGAGTTCGCGCGCTACGGGTCGGTCAGCTTCGACGTCCTGGCGGGTGCGCGCTACTGGTATCAGCGCGCCGATCTCTCCTTCGATGCGGGCGCGACCGTCGATGTCGGCGATCTCAGCTTCGGGCGTAATGTCGCGATCGCCCGTTCGGGCGCGGTGGACTGGGTCGACGGTTTTGCCGGCGCGCGCATGCGGATCGGCGTCGCGCCCGGTCACGAAATCGTCCTTCGCGGCGACCTTGGTGGTGGCGGCAGCAAATTCTCGTGGCAGGGCATCGCTGCTTACAGTTTTGATTTCGCCCAGAAGAACGGCGTCACCTATTCGGGCGTCCTCGGATACCGGGCTCTCTACGCCGACTATGCCCAGGGAGAGGGACGTCGGCGTTACGCATTCGATATGTTGATGCATGGCCCGGTCGTCGGGCTCAGCCTGCGGTTCTGAAGCAAGGCCAGGATACCGGTTCCTGACGGCGGGCCGACGAGAGGCCTGCGCGCTCACGCAACCGGAAGGGGAGATGCGGATGAGAACCGAACTTTCTCTTTTCGTCGGGACCTTCACGACCTTGCTCGCTATCATCAATCCGTTCGAGGTCCTGCCGGTCTACCTCAAGCTCTTGTCGGGCAAGGATAACGCAACGCACCGCACAGTCGCCCTGAAAGCCAGTGTTTATGCGCTGTTGCTTTGCTTCTTCTTCTTCATTTTCGGAACACTTCTGCTTCGGATTTTCGGTGTCCCGCTCAGCATGGTGCGGGTCGTCGGCGGCATCATCCTGATGAAAATCGGCTTCGAGTTGTTCATGCCAAAGAAATCGGGCGACGATCTGGGCCTGTCGGGTGCCGACACCGGCGAGGCGAACATCGCTTTCGTGCCGCTGGCGATGCCGATCATGTTCGGTCCCGGCGGCATTGCCACGATCATCGGGATGACCGCGACGATCAAGGATTCATCCAAGGAAATCCTCTCGTTCGTCGCTATTTCGACGGCAATCGTCGCGACGATGTTCACGACCTATATCTGCCTGATCTATGCCGAGAAGCTCACGCAAAGAATCGGCCCGATGGGGATCGACGCGATCACGCGCATTGTCGGTTTCTTCGTCTCCGCGATCGGGGGCGGCCTGATTTTCGACGGCGTGGTCGAAGCCTTACAAATGCACGGAGTGACCACTTTGCACTGAGCACCCGGGCGTTCGAGGCGCTTGAAAGCATAAGGGATTGGGCCAGCTCCAGCCGGGCGAGACTTTCATAACCGCTGTCGCAAAACCGATGACGCGTTGGCAGCATGGTCACCGGCACATCGGAAGCATCGGAGAGCCTCATCGGCTTGGCTGCGGCGCCTCACCATTCAGTGCATTTCGGGCCTTGGCCAACTGGTCGAGGGGTTCACTGCGCCTTGTTCTTTGTCTCCTCGGCCCTTTCGTGCAGCAGTTTTTCCTCGGCGGCAGTCATGGGGACCAGCTTGACCGTAAGTTTATCGACCTTACCGGTGAACCGGAACGGCGGCATGTAGTCCTTGTCTTCAACGCCTGTGCGCGTGTCCACCCCGACATCAAAGGTCTCGTCAAACGTCTCGAGGAACGGAATGGTGTGAGGGATCTTCTTGCTGGCGACTTCCTTGCCATCCACCGACAGGACGCCGGTGCCGCCTTTCGCGAAACCGGGACCGTCATACTTGAAGTCAAACAGGACGGTGTGCTTGCCGGGCGTGAGCACTGCTTGGCCTTCCCACCGGAAGCGTTCCAGGCCAAAGAAGTTGTACACGAAGATCGGTTTGCCTTTGAGCAAGTAGAGACCATGGCCACCGGCACGGCCACCGAGCGTATTGATCATGCCTTCTGCACCGCCCTCGGGAATGTCGACTTCGGCGGTGATCGAATAGGACTTGCCCAGAATGTCGGGGGCGCTGCTGTAGACAAGGCCGGACGATTCACCCGAGTATGTGAAGACAGTCCGACCGGCGGTCGAACTCGGTCGCGGGGTGGCCGCACGAACTGCGAAGCTGTTATCCAGCGGGAACACATTGTATTTTGTCRCCTCGACCAAAAAGAGTTCCTTCATTTCGCGCACCTTGTCAGGCATCTTGGCGGCGAGGTCGTTACTCTGCGAAAAATCCTCTTTGAGATCGTAAAGTTCCCAGGCGTAGCCGTTGACGACGTTGGGAAACTTGCCCATGCCCAGATCCCAGGGCGGCTGGGGTGGCGTGGTGGYGGCGAGCCAACCGTCATGGTAGATGGCGCGGTTGCCGAACATCTCGAAATACTGCGTCGTCCGCGTTGACGGAGCATTGGCGTTGGCTTTGTCGAAGGTGTACGCCATGCTCACGCCTTCAATCGGCTTTTGTGCCACGCCATCGACCATGACAGGCGCTTGAATGCCGGTTGCTTCAAGGATCGTCGGCACGACGTCGATCAGGTGGTGAAACTGTGTACGAATACTTCCAACGTCCGTGACATGGCCAGGCCATGAGATCGCCATGCCTTGACGGGTGCCGCCGAAGTGCGACGCGACCTGCTTGGTCCATTTGAATGGCGTATCAAAGGCCCAGGTCCAGCCCACGGCCATGTGGGGCGTGGTCAGGGCCGAACCCCAGACGTCATAGAACTTCAACTGCTCCGCGACCGGAATGGTGATGCTTTGGAGCGCGGCCAAATCGAAAGGGGTGCCAATGGGGGTCCCTTCAGCGCTGGTGCCGTTGTCGCCGCTGATAAATATGATGAGTGTGTTGTCGAGCTTGCCCTGAGCTTCCACTTCTTGAATGACCCTGCCGATTTCATGGTCGGTGTAGGCCGTATAGGCTGCAAAAACATCGGCCTGACGAATGAAAAGCTTCTTCTCGTCGGGACTGAGCGTGTCCCATTTCTGAAGCTTCGCTCCGCCAAATTCGGGCTGGCCGTCCGGCCATGGCGTGAGTTGAGTATTCGCCGGGATGACACCGAGGCGTTTCTGGTTGGCAAAGATCGTCTCGCGCAGCTTTTCCCAACCCTGATCGAACAGGTGCATATCGCTGATCTTCTTGATCCACTCTGGCGTGGGGTGATGCGGTGCATGCGAGCCGCCGGGCACGTAGTAGAGTAAGAATGGTTTGTCTGGCGCGGCGTTATTCAGCCCCCTCAGGTAGTTGATCGCGTCGTCGGCCATATCAGTGATGAGATTGTAGCCGGGCTTTCCGATCCACGGAAAAACCTGGGTATGATCGCGGAAGAGAAAGGGCGTCCACTGGTCTGTCTCGCCGCCCATGAAGCCGTAGAAATAGTCGAAGCCCATTCCGCTCGGCCATTGATCGAAAGGTCCTGACAGACTGTATTGAAAACTAGGGGTGTTGTGGTTCTTGCCGAACCACGACGTGGAATAGCCGTTGCGCTTCAAGATCGTGCCGACGGTGGCGCTCTCCGGCCCGATAACGGAGTCATAGCCGGGGTAGCCAGTGGACATTTCGGTGATCACGCCAAAGCCCACGGAGTGATGGTTGCGGCCGGTAATCAGCGCCGCCCGGCTCGGCGAGCACAGAGCAGTCGAGTGGACCTGAGTGTAACGTAATCCCGCGTTCGCGATCCGGTCCATGGAGGGCGTCGGGATGACACCGCCAAAGGTGCCGGACACGCCATACCCCTGGTCGTCGGTCATGATCAGCAAGACGTTTGGCGCACTCTTGGGCGGCACTACGGTCGGCGGCCAATACGGCTTGGAATCCTTGGAATCCATGTTGATCGTTCCGCCGAACGGCGCTGGCGGGTTTGGGAGATACTTGCCGTCGATCGTTGTCGTCGCGCTGGGTGAACCCGGCGTTCCCGTGATCTGCTGGGCCAGGGTCAAGCCAGCAGTGAGAGCCAGAGCGGAAGCCGACAAGGCGAACGCGCAAATGGTTGGCGTGAATTTCATGGCGATCCTCCCACAGCATGAGTGTTCCGTCATTGGAATCGGGGCGCGGATTTAGAAATCAGCCGGTTATGATCCTGCGAATTGGCTCTATTGCCGAGAAGACGCGGACCTTGGACAAGGCACGAAGTCGCGCTTCGGAAGGGCAGCCATCGTGCGCGGTGAAATGGTGCTCGCCAACGGTTTTAACGCATGTGAGAACCGCGACGGCCGGATGGCAGCCGCGTCCCACGGTCGTCGAGAGGCGCATGCCGCGGTTGCGTCGAGACGTTCGGTTTGTTTCATCGGTCGCCTCCCTGCGCTTAAGCCAGTGGGCGTTTCGTCGATGCTAGTTGGGCGAATGCTCTTCCGATAAAGGCCTTAGGTGCCATACCCAGCAGTCAGTCGCACCGACTGCGTTGGCTGTGCAGCATTGTACTGCAAGCTGGTGTGGGAAGGATAGCGCTCCTCGACCGGACCTTACGGACGACTGAACGCGATTGTCGCGGCCTGAAGTCATCATCCAGCAGCTCGCATGGGGCTGAAGATTTGGTTTGGATAGCAAGTTGACGGATACTGCACACGAAAGACCCGTAAGTGCTCACGGTGTGCGACTTCCGACAAGCTCTTTGCCGAAACAGATGAGGCGCCTATGTTCCCCAGCCCTGAGGCTTAGCTAGGGAAAAGGAAGGTCACGCCTGCCCGCGCGCCGAACCCCTTTGGCCCGGATTCCGGGGATAATGCATAATAACGACCGGCGACGAACAGACTGATCGGCAGCTTACCGATCTTGATCACTTTCGAGACTTGGGCGTTGATCGGAACGGTGAGCTTCTCGTTGGCCCAATCGTACGTCGTCTCGGTATTGAGTGAGAACGTCCAGGCATCGTGCGTCGTGTAGGCGATGAACGGCTGCACGAATGTCGCATTGACCGGGCGGGCCCCGCTCCGGGTCGCGCCGCCCACCGACCAGACCTGATTGGCTAGAATTCCGATGGTCCACGGGCCTTCCTGTTTGAGCGCTACTGCGGTCGGCCCCACACCCCACCGACCTTCTCCGAGCAGATTGTCCGTAGCGGTGGGCAGGCGAAACACCGGTCCTACCCCCCAGATGATACCCCCAAATCCTGGCGCCCGTGGCGACAGGAACAGGCTCTGCGTCGTGTCGCCCAGCCCAAACTGACGGCCTGAGCCCGGCGCGATATCCCATTGTGAGATGACTGGAAGAATCGTTCTGGAAATGAGGTTCCACTCGGGATTGATGTGGAAGGGGATGACCGGCTGGAAGTTCAGCGTGGTCCGCCCACCTTTATCAATCGGCCCGATCTTGCCATCGTAGTTGAACTGGAACGGAACACTGATCAAATCCGCGATCGGATTGTTGAGCTTCTTTGCGAGATCCGCCTCCTGACCAAAGGCCGGTGTCAGGCCTGTCGCAAGAAGAAGGATGCCGGCCGACACAGTTCGACGGATTCGCCTCATCCGAACCTCCCCCTAGATTTTTGTTGGGGAGATCAGAACACAGGCGGCGGACGATTGCCAGATCAGCCACTCCACGAGAAACGAAATCACCCATTCAAATTGACGTCCCCGGGCTTTCAACGAAACGCGTGACTTTGGAGTTCGGGCGACACGCCCAAAGCAGGCCCTCGCAACTTGCGAGTTGGGTCGATTCTGCCCCTTCGATCTCGGTCCGGAAGCTGACGTTCGATGAGGCGGAAGCACACGATAGCCTTGGCCAGTGCCGCCTTGGCGGCCGCAGGTGATGACCGTCTCAGTGCCCTGCTGCCGTTCCAGCCGATTGATTCAACCGTGTCTCCCGTCGCCTCGCACGGCGCCCGCACGATACGACGGCAACCGCATCAATGCGGCTTTGGCTTCGCGCTCAAGAGTCTACGACCTAACCAGAGACTGCCGCCACGCAAACCGCAGAATCACACCCAGGGATGCCGCGAGAGATATCGCCAACAGCCTTGGCATGAGAATAGAAGAGGTGCTCGTTGCATCCATTCTGAGGTCCGTTAGAGTGTTTCGGTGTGATGCTTCCGCTTTTAGCGGGGGAGTCTTCGCTGACAATCACCACGCAGGCGGGCATCACCTGCACACTGGCAGTGCCCGCCGAAGTTGCCGGAGAACACATCTGATGGTGCCCCCGAGTGCGCGACTTCGCGCTAGCATGGAATTTGCCTGCGACGGTCGACGTGGCCGACGGAAGTCGACCGATATCTAGTCGACACCTTCTGCTTCCGCTCACCAACCCGGCATTGCGAGACGATAAGGGAGGGTCCGCACTGGGTCGAGACCGGTGATCAGGTGCTCGACCGAAAGATGACATTGCCGAGCTTGCCGCAAAGCGGTCCCCGTCATGTCTGAGAAGGTTGGTGGGGTCCGGATTTTTGACCATTGCCGGGAAGCGGACGCTCGAAGTCCGCAGCCATTTCAAGCGCTTGGCACACTGTAGCTTTTCATCAGGGCGTGAATTGCTAAAACGAGCAGCCACGGCATCTTACGGAGCGTTTCAGGCGCGGCCAGGCGGGTTCCTCAGTCTGAAAAGACTCGAGGATCCGCGATCTGTTTCGGCAATCAGGTCGTTCGATCTGTCCGGCAGAATCAAGACCGGTCCGGCCAGTCCCTCCTCTCGAAAGTGAATACTCATACGAATCTAAAGCAACCCAGCATTGACCGGATGTTAGGATAGCGCGATGGACGCACTGTTTTCTTCAAAACCAATGGTGGAAATCATTCTCGGTACTTTGGGAATGATAGTAATAATTTTCGTTCACGGAATTGGAATTAGAATCATCAACCAGAATTTCATCGGATATTGGATAGAAATAAGTGAGATCACGCCGCCCTGGAGAATCAACTTTGTTCTTGCCTTCACAATAGGCTCTCTTGGCGCTCTCCATTTCTTGGAAACACTTGCCTGGGCAGTCCCTGTGTCTGCATATGGACTAATTCCGTCAATGCGTGACAGCTATTATTTCGTGCTTGAAAGCTACACGACGCTGGGCGGAGGCAATGTCAGTCTGCCCGATCAATGGCGTCTGATCGGACCCATCATCGCTATGTCGGGGCTCTTTACGTTCGGTTGGACGGGCAGCGTCTTGGTCAACATAATGACGGAATTTGGCAAGGCGGATAGGATGCGCGCTGAAGCGCGAAGTAACCGCCGATCCGGTGAATGACGACTGGCGTGACACTATCCATAGTTCTAGTGCCCGGAAGTCGTGGATGTGTGGGGTCTCCAACGGTGGAACGGCTAGTTCCAGCATCGCGCGATGTACCGCCCGTCAGAGGCCTGTCTCGGCCTTCACTCGGCCCGAGGCGACGGCGGCCTTGAGCGCCGCAAAGTCCCGCTCGTTCTGGTCAGCGTACGTCTCGGCGAACGAGGCCATCGCCCGGTCGAAGGCATTCGACTTGCCGAGGTACGCGCTGATCGCGATCCGGTCGCCCGAGCG
>NZ_JBFTZN010000276.1:0-7630 GCF_056406775.1 Allobosea sp. P1_A7 | reverse complement strand
GCCGATAACAAGCTCAGAATAACCAGCCGGCTCGTAGATGGAGAAACGGCCGCCATTCGCTGGTCCGCTGTTTACGAGGCCGACCTGCATTCCGGGAACATCATCGATCTCGAAAGTGGCGTAGCGCAGAAGATCGCCGCAGCGGTCGCCCAGGCCATCAGAATCCCACGTGCGGCGTCGAAGGTTCGCTAACGATGGTTCGGGAGCGGAAGATACCGCCGCCGACCGGCAACGAAATCGCCCTTTAGAGGTTCACCGCTCGCGGCGCCTTCTTTAGCAATGGAATTCGGAACGCTCRCAACTTTTAGGCAGGCTGCGCTACCAACTCACTTTGATGCCAAGCGGGCCGTTTAGGCATGCGAGTGGCCATTGAGACCGATCCGAGTACCCGACCGTGGCGTAGAGCGCAGATGAGAACTCGACGCCCTGCCGCGGAACGGACCGCTTCAGACGCCAGATCGACAACGCAGCAAACTCTGCCGCGCTGATCGTCAGACCAAAACCGGCATCGCCGGCTCGGCATCATCCCCCGAGCACAGGGATCATCGCGCGTCCCAGAAACCGCTATTGCGGCCATGCTTCGCCTTGAGCGTCGCAACGTAGGTATCGTGATCGGTATGCCCGTTGTAATCTTCGATCCGTCTTACAAGCTCAGCACAGGTATGCAGGTGCCGGGCCGCGTGGGGATAACGCTTGGCGCGGGCCTTATCGAGCGCGAAGTCGATCATCGCTCTTAGCGCCAAAGTCGTAGCCAACGGGTATTTTACCTCAAGCGCCTCGGCCGCGTCCGTCAGACGGCCGTAGTGATCGCCGTCAAGTTCGGAATGGCGAGCGAGGATCAWTTTCGCTGCGRCCTCAGGCGCKGGCCACTCGATCAGAAAACCCAGCCCCTGATGAAAATCCGCGAACGTCCCGGCATGAGCAAAGGCACGCTCCTCGGCTTCGTCGTTATCAAAATCCGGCAGCCGCTTGAGGTAAGCTTTCAAATAATCCGCATGCAGCAGTTTCTCGAAAAGAGACCAGCGCACACGCTGTGCCTCGTCCACCCGCCCCAAGGCATCCAGCGTATGGATCCGAACCCGGTCCCAATCGGGCCAATACCCGCTCGTCTTCCGCAGCGTTTCCGCCTTCGTGAGCGCTGCCATCGCGTCGCCGGCCCGGCCCGCAGCCAGCAACCGCTCTGCCATCCCGGCAGCAATCGCGGGATTGGCCTGCTCTTCCTTGGAAAACCGCGAGACATAGCCGTCCACATCGCCCAGAGCATCCGCTATCTCGGTCAGTGCCGATTGAACGAGACGAGCATGACGACGGATCGCAAATTCGTCCTCATACATTGCCCCGCGCGACGAGGACCAGCCGATCGGGCGCCGTTCGCCCTWGCCGACAGGCTTTGGCGGATCGGCCGCCAGAGCCTCGAACTTCTCCTTGAGAATCATCAGCCCTTCCTGCCCCAACGGCCCAGCCATCAGGGTGACGAGTTGATCGAATTGCCCGTAACCATTCGCGCAAACGCCGGCGAAAACTTTCTCGGCCAGCATGTCCGACGCGGGTTTCGCAGTCTGCGCCGCTCGCCCCAGATCTTCGAGCGCTTCGCTCATGATGCCGCCAACTATCCCGTTGCTGTCGTCGCACCGCTCGTGAATAGCCGGCGCCAGCCCCAGGAACTGCCAGAGCAGATCGAAGGCTTCCGACGGCTGATTCGGCGCGACATGGGTCACGATCGCCTGGCGCTGAGCTTCAAGGTCCTGCACAAAAGCGTGCATCTTGTGCCAGTCGATCAAAGAACGAGATTTGGCTATCGTCGCCAGTCGCTTGCGAATTTCCCCGGCAACCTGATCCGCGCCGACGCTGCTGGCCAGTTCCAGTCGAAGGCGTCTCTTGATCGCTGCATCGCCTTCCGCCAGTTCGAACAGGATTTGGGCGAGCCGCTCCGCCCCAAGTGCGGCGATGCATTTGCTATCGAATGTCTTGCCAGACGCCATGCCTCCTCCTCGCAAAGGGACAGAACCTGGTCAAGCACTCGCCCGGAAAACAAGAAGCGAACATGATCATCATACTCGCAACTTTTTGAGGCTCCCTGTTAAAGGTTCTCCGATGAAGTAGGCGTTGTTCACGTAGTCAGTTGGCATCTTCGAAGGTCGAGGAGACAGGCCATGGCTGGATCCGAGTTGGATAAAACGGCACGGAACTTCGGTTTCGAGGTCCGTGACCCCCAGCGCTTTGCGAGCAATATGGCTCAACTTGTCGGCGAGACAGCGAAAGCGGTCTCGGCATATCTACAGCCTCAGATCAGCGCCCCTGCACAATTCGCCGTATCCGAAGAGTTCGCGCCGATCGCGAAGACATTCGCACAGGTTCAACAGGCGTGGATGACGCAGCCGGGAACCATGTTCGCAGCCCAGACGAAGCTCTGGCAATCGTACGCCGACCTCTGGAGTTCATCCTTGCTTCAGGCGGTGGGCATGGGAGGTGGCGAGGTGGCTGCTTCCGCCTCCAGGGACAATCGGTTCAAAGATCCTGCATGGACGGAGAACCCATATTTCGACCTGATGAGGCAATCGTACCTGATCACGTCCCACTGGGCGGAAAGCCTAGTCGGCGAGGCGGAAGGACTTGATGCCGAAACCGAGCGAAAGGCGCGGTTTTATACAAAGCAAATCGTCAATGCGATCGCGCCCTCGAACTGGGTGTTTTCCAACCCTGAACTCCTGCGAGAARCCTTCGCTTCGGATGGGGAAAACCTGGTTCGCGGCATGCAGTTGCTGGCAGAGGATATCCAGCGCGGGAGCGGGACGCTCAAGATCAGGCAGACGGACCCCAGTAAGTTCGAGATCGGCCGCAATCTCGCGGTCACGCCCGGAAAGGTCGTCTACCAGAACCCGCTCATGCAACTGATCCAGTACGAGCCTGCCACGGAGAAGGTACTCAAGCGTCCTCTTCTCATCGTGCCGCCCTGGATCAACAAGTTCTATATCCTCGACCTCAACCCGGAGAAGAGCTTCGTTAAGTGGGCCGTAGAGCAGGGGCACACCACCTTCATCATCTCCTGGGTCAACCCGGACGAAACCCTCGCGGGCAAATCCTTCGAGGACTACATGCACGAGGGCATCCTCGAGGCTCTCGACGCAGTCGAGAAGGCCACGGGCGAGAAGCCCGTGAATGCCGTCGGATACTGTGTCGGGGGCACACTGCTTTCCGCAACCCTGGCCTACATGGGCGCGACGGGCGACGAGCGGATCAAGAGCGCGACATTCTTCACGACGCAGGTGGACTTCCGGCATGCTGGAGACCTGAAGGTCTTTTCGGACGAGGAGCAGATCAGAGCGATTGAACGGGACATGGCCCAGCGCGGTTACCTCGACAGCAGCAAAATGGCGACCATCTTCAATCTCCTGCGTTCAAACGACCTGATATGGCCCTACATCGTCAACGTCTATCAGAAGGGACAGGAGCCGCTTCCCTTCGACCTGCTGTACTGGAATTCGGATTCCACGCGCATGCCGGCGGCCAACCACAGCTTCTATCTCCGGCGCTGCTACCTCGAGAACGATCTCTCCGAGGGCCGGATGGAATTCGATGGCACTAGGCTCGATCTGTCCGCGGTGACCATCCCGATCTACCATCTCGCCGCTCGCGAGGATCACATCGCCCCACCACGATCCGTCTTTGCGGGCGCGGGCTGCTTCGGAGGTCCGGTGACGTTCGTGCTGGCTGGCTCGGGGCACATCGCCGGCGTGATCAACCCGCCCGCGAAAAACCGCTATCAGCATTGGACCGGAGGCCCAGCGGATGGCTCGCTCGAGGGGTGGCTTGAATCCGCCGACGAGCATCCGGGTTCGTGGTGGCCCCACTGGCAAGCCTGGGTCGAAGCCAAGGATCGCAAGCGGGTGGCTGCGAGGGCGATCGGCGACGGCGAGCTTGAGCCGATCGAGGATGCCCCGGGGAACTATGTCCGGGAAAAGTAGGTGTGTCGGCAACCGATGCAGCGGGTTTTTCAGGAATAAGTGGCCGTTCCGCCGGCGCAGGGCCTGACTGGACGATGCTCTCCACCTTGTTCTTCGGCATTCCCGGCTTCTACCGCGTCGCCGATGGTCTCGACTGCGGCGCCGAGATCAAGATCGTCACCCATGCCAAGGGCACGAACTGCGAAGGCTGCGAACGCCGCGTCGTGCGGCAGAAAGACAAGAATCTGCGCTTTTTTGAGCGGCCAAAGCGCAGCCAGAAATGGCGCGTCGTCCGCAGCTGAGGGCTCTACGGCATGAGGCGGGGCGGCCCGCGTTGCTGCCAGAGCTGGAGCATGGTMATCCGGGTCGAAACGGTGATGTTGAGCGCCGGAGTCGCGCCGAGCTTCAGCGACGGGGTGGCGATGATCAAATGGCTTGACGAGCACGGCAAGCACCTAGCCGATGGATGCGAGTTCCAGACGACCGGCAGTATGTGGTCGAATACCCCCGTCGAGGACTTCCTGGAGCGCGCCGTGCAGCAGATCGCGCTGACTTTTTCGAAGTCGGCGAGAGCTGCGTCCACACCATCGACCCAGAGAGATCAGTGTCGTGGCACTCACCTGCATCCTGACCCAGGTGAAGGACACCGGCTTCCAAGTAGTGCTCGACTAGTACCTTAACGGACCTGGGCTCTTGGCTGCCCCCGATTGCCCTTGATAGCGATCCGGCCCAATATGCTCGGGAGCGGTCCCGCAAGGAACAGACGCGAACAGATAAGAACAGCGCTGTCCGTAACTGGCAGGATGTTGCCAGTGCGGAGGAACGTCCCGCGAACGACTCTGAAACGACGCAAGGACTGTGCCGTCATGTCTGACACGCTCACGCGCCCAAGAACACATGCCCCAAGAACGCATGCCCCGCTCCAGGTGATCGTCCATTTCAGCGAAGGCGAGGCCAAGGCCCTGGCCGTGCTGGCCGGCGCGTTGGGATCGGATGAAGCACGCTCGCCGCTGGCCAGGGCGCTCGCCCGCGTCAGGAAAGAGATGAACATCGCCAAGTCCCGGCACCGCAACATGACGAAGCACGCCAGGCCCCCTGTCTGAGTTCGCCACCTGCCTCCACATGCTCTTCGAGGTGTGGGGAGCTTCGCGCCCAGATGGAGCTGTCAGGCGGGAGAATTGCGAACAAAGCTTCCGGAAATTGGAAACATGTTTCCGGGACGGAAGAACACCCACGAACCACTCATGAACGGCGACGTGAGACCGTACTTGCGCGAAAGCTGGCGGTGAAGCCTCCTCGACCGGATCATGCGCGCAGAGTCTGCCCGCCGTCTCGTGCCAACGAAGCTTTCAGGCGCCGTGCGCTGGGGATGGCGCAGATCCCAGCCCTCGCCAAGTTCCTGCACGGCGCGGGCGCGGATCTCTGCAACGTCGTCAACAATCCCCCAGGTCAGTCGCTCCGGCGAGGAGGCTCGTCGCCTGCGCGACCAGCGCTTCTGGGGGCCCCGGGCGGCATTCAGCCCATCGCCGGTTCTGTGAGCCTGAAGCGGTGAGACAGCCTTCCTTGGCCGTCTATGGCTGGCGCGGGCCTGTAGGGTGCCCCGAGGCGTCCGTCCCGAATCCGCGCCGGTTGTTCAGGGGTGGAAAACGCTGGAGGGGCGTTACAGCAGCGGGGAAGCCTGGGAGTCCGATTGAAAATGCTCAAGGATGGACGATCCGGCGCAGCATGAGGCTTCACGGGCCTGGGAACAGGAGCAAGCAATAAAGATCGTGATAGCAATCGCAACGCTGGTTGCATTCGTGATGTCAACAATTGCAGACGCTGCTAGTGCCGCCGCATCGGCCCGTTAATCGCAAGATCGGTGCCACGTCGCCTTGCGTAATGAGTGGATGAAAATGGCCATGACCGCCACGCCGCCGTTCCGACGCGCCCAGATATTGATCCGCGAGCTCTACGAGGGCGACTCGGACCGGGCGCATCGATTCCGCTACACGCTGCTCACTTTCGATCTGGTCACGCTGCTGTTCATCGTCGCGACCTCGTTCGTTCCGGGTAACGCCGTCACCGAGACGGTCGATGTCGTGTTCGGCCTCGTCATCCTGGGGGACTTTGGAGCGCGCCTGCTGATCAGCCGCCACCGCCTGCGCGACCTACTGCGCCCGACCACATTGGCCGACATCGCGGCGATCGCGTCATTCCTCGCGCCGCTGGTGGGCAAGGGCGCGGGCTTCTTGCGCGTCGTACGCACTTTGCGGCTGCTGCGCAGCTACCAGTTGCTGGCGCGGCTGCGTCGCGACTCGGCGTACTTCCGCGACAACGAGGAGATCATCATCGCGGTCGCCAATTTCGTGGTGTTCCTGTTCGTGATGACCGGCTTCGTCTACGAGACGCAGCACGCCAGCAATCCGCACATCACAAACTATGCGGACGCGCTGTATTTCACCGTCACGGCCCTGACCACCACCGGTTTCGGCGACATCACGCTGTCGGGCACCACCGGGCGGCTCATCTCGGTCGCCATCATGATCTGCGGCGTGACGCTGTTCTTCGGGTTGGCCAAGGCGGTGCTGCGTCCGAACAAGGTGCGCTTCCCCTGCCCGACCTGCGGCCTGCTCCGTCACGATCCCGACGCGTCGCACTGCAAGGCCTGCGGGCAGGTGCTGAACATTCCGTACGAGGAGGAATAGAGCATTTTTGGGGGCTGATCGCCGCCGTAGTGCGAAACGGAACGAAACTCTACGAATACCCCCTTGCGCGCCCTTTCCATCGCCCGCCTGCGGGCGATGGGATTCAACCCTTGACCCCAGCGTTGGCAAGCGCACGGCCATCGATCTCGTCATCGCGTATGGCGACGCTCCCGACGTCATCGCCGCCATGCGCTGGCGGTTCGAGGCGATGGGAGTCCGGCTGGGTCTATGAGCTGGAACGGGCAGCAAGGCACGTAGACGGCCTTCACGTGGGCGCTGGCCCATCCTGCTCCTTGGGCCAGGGCGCTGTTCCCTGACGCCATTCAGGGTGAAGACGGCGAAATCGGTCGCTGACTCCAACGCGGGCGGGCGACAAAGCGCCCTCGACCTGATCATGCCCGCGGAGTCTACCCGCCGCATCGTGCCAATCGAGCTTTCGGGCACTGTGCGCTCGACACGGATCTCTGCAACACCGTCAACAATCCGCAGGTCGGTCGCTCCAGCGAGGAGGCTCGTCACCTGCTCAAGGAGCGCTTCAGGAGGCCCGCGAGCGGCATTCAGCCCCTCGCCGCGGGGCGCGGGCATGTAGGGTGCCCCGAGGCGCGCCCATTATTCAGGAGCGGGCGTTACAGCAGCGGCAGAGCCTGGGGGGGCCGGTTGAGAATGCTCAAGGATGGCCGATCCATCATGGCCTCGGCGACGTCGAGACGTTGCTCGTAGTCGCGCACGTAGCGCTTCCACCGGGGCATCCAGCCGAAGGTGCGCTCGAGGACCCATCGCTTCGGCAGGATGCGCGCAGAGTCTGCCCGCCGCATCGTGCGGGCGCCATGCGAGGCGACGGGCGTCACTGTGAATCATAGGCTGGAACGGGCGGCAGGGCACGTAGACGGTCTTCACCTGCGCCGCCAAGGCGAGGGTTATCGTGTGCTACCGCCTCATCGAACGTCAGCTTCCGGACCGAGATAGAAGGGGTAAAACCGACCCTTCTCGGACTCTGTC
>NZ_JBFTZN010000275.1:0-12494 GCF_056406775.1 Allobosea sp. P1_A7 | reverse complement strand
GTCATGGACGGCGCTCCTTCAGATGGGTTGCTCAACGACAACCATCCTGGCACAGCTCCATTCGAGCCAGATGCCGCAGCGGGCGCCGTCCACACCATCACGTTAACTGCCGGCGTGCGCAAAGAGGTGCATTCGGCCTGGTGAAAGGCTCACGCGGTGACGCCGGCCACGGCTAACATCATGGTTTGAGCTCCCGTTTCGAGTGCGGTCGAGGCTGCAACCCATGCGCCGGCCGGTTGGTTCCGGCCTGCTTCCTGCCTTGTCCCATGACGCTTCGGTCGCCGCGCGCAGGCCTCTTAAGGGATGGTCAGGTGCACGGTCCGCCCCGAAGCAGCAGCCGAACTTAGGGCTGGATCAAACTGTTCCTGTTCGAAGGAACACATCGTGCTCGCGAGCCGTTGTCGTCGAGATGAACTTGCGCGCCCGCGCCCCCCCACGCCCAGAACCATGCGCCCAAGGAGATCGCCGTGACACTCCGCACGCTCGCTCCCGACGAAAAAATCGAGATTTCCCTCGGCCTGAATGGCCCGCCCGTTCACATCGAGGTCGATGCTGCAACGACCTTGCTCGATCTCCTGCGCAACCATCTCGCGCTGACCGGGACCAAGAAGGGCTGCGATCACGGTCAATGCGGCGCGTGCACGGTGCTGATCGATGGCGAGCGAATGAATTCGTGCCTGAAGCTCGCGGTGATGCTGGACGGCAGCGCTATCACCACGATCGAGGGCTTGGCAGAGGATGGCGCGTTGCATCCCATGCAGCGCGCCTTCATCGAGCGCGATGCATTCCAGTGCGGCTATTGCACGCCGGGACAGATCTGCTCGGCCGTGGCGCTCGTCGCCGAAGGCCGCGCCCATAGCCGCGACGAGATCCGCGAGCTGATGAGCGGGAATATCTGCCGCTGTGGCGCCTATCCGAACATCGTCGACGCCATCGAGGACGTCATCGCCCAGCAGACAGGGCACATGCGGGAGGCCGCAGAATGAACCGCTTCTCCTATCTCCAGGCCGAGAGCCTCGAAGGCGCGCTCGCCGCGCTGGCAGCCGACCCCGGCGCCAGGCTRATTGCCGGCGGCACGAATCTGCTCGATCTGATGAAATATGATGTTGAGCAGCCGGACCGCCTGATCGACATCACCCGCCTCGGGGATCTCGATACGATCGCCGAGACCGCGGACGGCGGCATCCTGATGGGGGCGCTCGTCTCGAATACGACGATCGCCTATCACCCGTTGGTCGCCGGGACTTTCCCGCTGCTGTCGAGCGCGATCTTGGCGGGCGCGACGCCACAACTTCGTAACGCCGCGACGGCCGGCGGCAATCTCAACCAGCGCACTCGCTGCCATTATTTTTACGATGCCGCATTGCCCTGCAACAAGCGCGAACCTGGCAGCGGCTGCCCGGCGATCAAGGGCGTGAACCGCAATCATGCCATTCTCGGCGCGAGCACCGACTGCATCGCAACCCATCCCTCCGACATGTGCGTCGCGCTTGCCGCACTCTCGGCGAGCGTCCATGTCGCCGGGCCGCAGGGCACCCGGACGATCGCGATGGCGGATTATCATCGGCTGCCGAACGGTTCACCGGATCGCGACACGACGCTCGGCGCGGGCGAGATCGTCACCGGCATCGAGTTGCCCGCCGAGGCGCAACGTTTTGCCGAGCACCACAGCTATCTCAAGCTGCGCGACCGGCTCTCTTATGCCTTCGCGTTGGTTTCCGTCGCGGCCTGTCTGGAAATGGGCAGTGGCGGTGCGATCCGCGATGCGCGGCTGGCACTTGGCGGCGTTGCTCACAAGCCTTGGCGTCGGCCGCAGGCAGAAGAGGTGCTGATTGGCCGTAAGCCCGACGATGCGAGCTTCGCCGCGGCGGCGGACGTTCTGCTGGAAGGAGCACAGGGCCGCGAGCACAATGCCTTCAAGATCGAGCTCGCGCGCCGCGCCATCATTCGCGCACTGACCCAAGCCGCAGCCGGGACGCCGCAATCGCAATCCGACAAGCGCATCGCCTGAGGGAGCACGGCCATGATCAGCAACGATCCCCATGTCGGCTCGCCGCGGAGCCGGGTCGACGGCGTAGCCAAGGTCACCGGCCGCGCGACCTATGCAGCCGAGTTCGTTGCTCCGGACCTGCTTCATGGCTGCATCGTCGGCAGCGCGATTCCGCGCGGCAAGATCCGCGATTTCGATCTCACGGCGGCGCTTGCAGTGCCGGGTGTCGTGACGATCTTCACCCATGAGAACCGCTCTCACACCGCCTGGTTCGACAGCAGCTACCGGGACCAGGTCGCCCCGCCCGGCAAGCCGCTCCGCCCGCTCCACGACGCCACCATCCAGCACAGCGACCAGCCGATAGCCTTGGTCGTCGCGTCGAGCTTCGAGGCCGCCCGTGACGCGGCCTCCCTGGTCGGCGTGTCCTATGAACGAGAACCGCACGAGACCGATCTCGAGCGCGCCCGCCAGGACAGCTATGAGCCGCCGAAGAAGCGCGCGGGCATCGCGCGGCCGCCCGATCCGAAAGGCGACGCGGAAACTGCCTTCGCAGACGCCCCGATCAAGGTCAGCGCCGAGTACCGCGTCCCGACCGAGCACCATAATCCGATGGAACTGCACGGGACGACGGTGGTCTGGGAGGGCGACGGCAAGATCACCGTCCACGACAAGACGCAGGGCGCGCTCAACACGCAAGGCTATGTTACGTCGGTCTTCGGCCTGGCAACCGAGGATGTCCGCGTGGTTTGTCCCTTCGTCGGTGGCGCCTTTGGCTCCGCGCTGCGGCCGCACCACCAATTGTTCCTCGCGGTGATGGCGTCGCTCGCACTCGAGCGATCCGTGCGCGTGGAGATGACCCGGGCCCAGATGTTCAGCCATGCGCATCGTCCGCAGACGATCAATTCTGTCGCGATCGGTGCCGATGCCGAAGGGCATATCCGTTCGCTCCAGCACCATGCGGTCGCCGCGACCTCCGGCTACGAGGATTATCAGGAGAACGTCGTCAACTGGTCGGGCATGCTCTATCACAGCGAGACGTCGCTGCTCGCCTACGAACTCGCCAAGCTCGACATCCCGACGCCCGGCGACATGCGGGCGCCCGGTGCGCCGACAGGCCTGTTCGCGCTGGAAAGTGCCATGGACGAACTGTCCTTTGCCACCGGCATCGACCCGATCGAACTCAGGCTCAGGAACTACACCACGCGGGACGAGAACGACGACAAGCCCCTGACCTCCAAGGAGCTGCGCGCCTGCTATGCCGAAGGCGCCGCCCGCTTCGGCTGGCACAGGCGCAAGCCGGCGCCGCGCTCGATGACAAACGGCAAGGAGTTGGTGGGCTGGGGCATGGCCAGCGGCGTCTGGGAAGCGATGATGATGAAATCCTCCGCCCGCGCGACGCTGACGCGCGACGGCAGGCTCGAGATCGCCTGCGCCACATCCGATATCGGAACGGGCACCTACACGATCCTCAGCCAGATCGGGGCCGATGCACTGGGGCTCGATCTCGACGCGGTGACCGTGAAGCTCGGCGATTCATCGCTTCCACCAGCCCCGATCCAGGGTGGCTCCTGGACGGCGGCTTCCTCGGGGAGCGCGGTGACGCTGGCCTGCCGAAGGCTGTGCGAGACCCTGCTGAAACACGCAAAGTCCATCGAAGGATCGCCTCTGTCCGGCGCCAGGATCGATGACGTCGTCTTCGATGGCGGGTTCGTTCGGTTGCGCCAGGAGCAATCGAGCGCCGTCTCATTCGTCGATGCCCTGAGTGCGGCGCAGGTCGAGCGGATCGAGGCCGAGGAAACAGCCAGTCCTGGCCTGTTCGCGCCGCTGCACCGGGCTTCCTATACTCATTCGGCCGTCTTCGCCGAGGTCCATGTCGACGAGCAACTCAATAGCGTGCGCGTGACCCGGGTGGTTAGCGCCATCGCGGCCGGGCGCATCCTCAACCCCAAGACGGCGCGCAGCCAGATCATCGGCGGCGTGGTCTGGGGCATCGGCATGGCCCTGCACGAGGAGACGCTGACCGACCATCGCTTCGGCCGGTTCACGAACAGGAACCTTGGCGAGTATCATCTGCCAGCCAATGCCGACATCGGTGCGATCGAGGTCCTCTTTGTCGAGGAGCATGACGACCAGATCAATCCGATCGGCGTGAAGGGGCTGGGCGAGATCGGCGTCGTCGGCACGGCGGCGGCCATCGCCAACGCCATTCATCACGCGACGGGCAAACGCATCCGCAGCCTGCCGATCACCGTCGACAAGCTGCTTGCGGCGTGAGGAGCAGCATCGTTGGCGTCGCGAGAGGCCGATCTCGGCAGATATGGCGCGCCATTGGAAACGCGAGGCCGCGCTTCACCCTCCCTCCCGGAAGGCAAACCGTTGGAGGGGCAAACTTACCGCCCGCTCTCATCCTCCGAAGCATCTATTGCAGCGCGTCCTTGCGCGGAGAGATGAGCGACCGGCAAATGCCAACCACGTCTGATCGCCATGAAACGAAGGCCGAAGCACACGGCGGCTCCAGCCAGCGCTGAAACGCCATAGGAAAGCCCGAGCACATGGCCGATAACAACGAAGGACGCGGCGGTCAGCGCTGCGACGGCGTACAAATCGGAACGCAATACCTGCGGAATCTCCGCAAGCAGAACATCGCGCGTCATGCCTCCGCCGATTCCGGTCAGCATGCCCAGAAGCGCTGACATCACCGGGTTTAGTCCGAACTCGATCGCCTTCTGTGCACCGACCACCGCGAAAAACGAAAGGCCTACCGCGTCGAACAGGAGGACGGGGCTACGCAGCTTGTCGACGCCGGCATACCAGAAGAAGGTGATGAGTCCGGCCAGAACTGAGACCAGCAGGTACCGCCAACCGTCAGAGCGGCAGGCGGGATGGCCCCGATCAGGAGGTCGCGAGTGATCCCGCCAAAATTCCCCGTTACGAACGATAGGACGAGGATACCGAAAATGTCGAGGCGGCGATTGACTGCGGCAACCGCCCCGCTGATCGCGAAAACGAAGGTGCCGCCCAGGTCGAGAAGTCGCACAAGGGTTTCGATGGCGATCATGACGGGTCCGCCTGCGAAAAATCCTACCGCATCGGGACGAAAGCACCGAACAGCCTTCAAATGAGACTGATCTGCGATGCAATCGGGTAGAACAGTTCATTTTTTGTTCGGGCCGAGCCAGGCTAGCGCTCCGACGACCAGTGCCTCGACGCCTGTTGCCAGCGTGGGATGGAGGACGGGCGCGAATTGCGGACTGTGATTGACCGGAAGTTCGTTCAGCTTGTCGGCCGCCTTAGCCTCTGCATAGACCTTGGGATCGTTGCCACCCACGAACCAGAACACCGAAGGCACCTGCCACGCGGTGCCGAAGCAGCCGAAATCCTCGCTCGCCGGGGCGGGGCCGGTGTGCTTGACCCGGTCCGGCGAAAAATGGCCGCGAAACGCTGCGGCGATGCGGTTGCTGGCGGCTTCGTCGTTGACGTTTAAAGGGTAGCGGTCGAGCGGCGTGATCTCCGGTTTGCGCGGCGCCCCGGAGGCTTCGGCCTCGGCATTGACGATCCGCTCGATGGCGGCGAGCACATGCTTGCGCACGCCTTCGTCGAACGTACGCACATTGAGCTTGATGACGGCGTCGTCGGGGATGACGTTTTCCTTGGTTCCTGCCTGTAGCACGCCGACAGTGACCACTGCCGCGTCGTTGGCGGCAACCTCGCGGGACACGATGGTCTGGAGACGCAGCACGACGGAGGCCGCCATGATGACGGGATCGATGCTGGCCTGCGGCATCGACCCGTGCGCGCCGCGCCCGAACAGGCGGATTTGCAGGCTGTCCGCAGCGGAGGTTATCGGCCCGGCACTGCCGGCGACCGAGCCGGAGGGTCCGACCATGACGTGCTGGCCCAGCACGACATCGGGCTGCGGAAAGCGCTTCAGCAGACCATCGTCGATCATGGCCTGGGCGCCTTGCGCGGTTTCCTCGCCCGGCTGGAAGACGGCCATCAGGGTGCCCTTCCAGGCATCGCGCGCCTGTGACAGCAATGTCGCCGCACCGACCAGCCAGGCGACATGCATGTCATGTCCGCACATATGGCTCACGGGGACGGTGCTTCCCTCGGGGTCCGTCGCAGTAACCTTGCTGGCGTAAGCAAGGCCGGTATCCTCTGCGATCGGCAGCGCATCCATGTCAGCGCGCAGCATGACCGTCGGCCCCTCGCCGTTGCGAAGCAATCCGACCACGCCCGTCTTACCCACGCCAGTCGTTACCTCGAAGCCGGCTTTCCTGAGCTTGTCGGCGGCGAGACCCGCAGTTCGCATCTCCCGCATCGACAATTCCGGGTGGGCGTGGACGTCCTTATAGAGCGCCTCGATATCGGGCAGCAGCTTGTCCAGATCCGTCAAGACGACGGATGCGCTCCCGGAAGAGGTGTGCTCAGCCATGATGATCTCCTCCTATATTTCCGACGGGGGCAATGGGGTCGCAGCGATGCGTAGATCGGCATGGCCATGGGCCTGTCGCGCAACGCGGTCCATCCACATATCGAGGCGGCGAAATCCAAGATCGACGCGAATTCTCGTGCGCAACTCCTGCGCGGCGTGATGGCKGGCATCCTGAGATCGAGCCCTTGGCTTTAGCCAGCGCTTGCCTTTTCAGAGCTGAGTTCGGACCTCGGAACGCCGCGTGGCCCGTCAATCCCCCTCGCTCGTAGCGAATGGCTCCCTTCAGAGCACTTTCACCATCAAAGACCACGCCACCGAGTGTCGGGCGCGAGCGATGCCGACGTAGAGGTTTGGGGCGGATGCTTCGACATGCGAAAAATCGCCCGGTGGACGAACTATCGATCCCAGTGGTCCGAGCYGACGATGCGCGGCAGGGTCTCGAACTGGTGGAACGGCGGAGGCGAGGACAGGGTCCATTCCAGCGTCGTTGCACCTTCGCCCCACGGATTGTCYCCGGCGAGCTGCTTCTTCGWGAARGCGAYGATSACGCCGTAGAAGAAGATGAGCAGGCCGGCAGCGAAGATGTAGGAGCCGATCGACGACCAGAAATGCCAGCCGGCGAAGGCATCSGGATAGTCCRCATARTGACGCGGCATGCCGGCRAGRCCAAGGAARTGCTGCGGGAAGAACAGCAGGTTGGCGCCGAAGAAGGCGACCCAGAAGTGCAGCCTGCCGATCCAGTCSGGSATSAYATAGCCCGACATCTTCGGGAACCAGTAGTAGAAGCCGGCGAASAKGCCGAAYACGGCGCCGAGCGACAGCACGTAGTGGAARTGGGCCACGACGTAATAGGTCGCATGCAGCGAGCGGTCGAYGCCSGCATTGGCCAGCACCACGCCGGTCACGCCGCCGACGGTGGTGTTGAGCGAGAGGCCGACTGTAAACATGTGGTGCGCCCACACGATGAAGCCGACGACGCCGATCGCCACCATCGCATAAGCCATGCCGAGATAGCCGAAGATCGGCTTCTTCGAGAAGGTCGAGATGATGTGGCTGACGATGCCGAAGGCCGGCAGGATCATAATGTACACTTCGGGGTGACCGAAGAACCAGAACAGGTGCTGGTAGAGCACCGGGTCGCCACCACCGGCCGGATCAAAGAAGGTGGTGCCAAAATTGCGATCGGTCAGGAGCATCGTGATGGCCCCGGCCAGGACCGGCAACGCCAATAGCAGCAGGAAGGCAGTGACCAGCACGCCCCAGGCGAACAGCGGCATCTTGTGCATGGTCATGCCAGGCGCGCGCATGTTCAGGATCGTGGTGATGAAATTGATCGCGCCCAGAATGGAAGATGCGCCCGCGAGGTGCAGCGCGAGAATGCCGAAATCAACCGAGGGACCGGGGTGGCCTGTCGTCGAGAAGGGCGGATAGATCGTCCAGCCGGTGCCGACGCCATGGGCGCCAGGCGCGCCTTCGACGAACAACGAAATGGTCAGCAGGATGAAGGCGGCCACGACGAGCCAGAACGAGATATTGTTCAGCCGTGGAAAGGCCATGTCGGGCGCGCCAATCATCAATGGCACGAACCAGTTGCCGAAGCCGCCGATCAGTGCCGGCATGACCATGAAGAAGATCATGATCAGGCCGTGGCCGGTCACGAAGACGTTGTAGCTCTGGCCGTTGGCGAAGATCTGCAGGCCGGGCTGCTGGAGCTCGATACGCATCATGATCGAGAGGAAGCCGCCGACGAGTCCCGCCATGATCGAGAAGATCAGGTAGAGCGTCCCAATGTCCTTGTGATTGGTGGACAGGAGCCAGCGTCGCCATCCTGTCGGATTGGCATGAGCTTCCCCGTGTTCGCGAGCGTCGACGGTCGGGATTTGGGCGTTCGGGGCGGTTCCCATGGGGTTCGCCTCCCATCTGGACAGTTTCGAACTTTCATTTCCAATGGTCAAGGCCCGGAGCCACGCCGGGCGGGGCCGCAATCAGCAAAGCGCACAGTCGCGTTCAAGGTGAACCAACTATCGTGGCTTTGAACTGGGCGCATCGGGGCGGCGCCGTGGACGAGCACCTCATCCGTCGCATTCGCCTCGCCGCCCACTCAATGGATAACCCGAGGGCGCAACTATGCGGCGAGAGACCGGCGCGTATCCACCGCTGCATTACATCAACGATGGTCATTTCAGTGACTGAACGAATACGTACAGCCACCAAACCCCATAACCCAGAAGCATAAGCACCGCGACCATGACCAGAAACAAAACTAGCGCGATTGAGCCCCCTTGAACGCGCGGTGAAAACCCATCCAAGGCATCAGTTGTTTTGGTTTCTCCAGCGCCGATCGGCTGCTGAGTCCGCTTGCTTGTCGTCATTTCTACCTCCCACGGGACGTGCTCAGCGTCCATTGGGCTGACTATTAGAACGGTCGCTTTCGGCAATAGCGTCATATGGATACTGCTGCTGGGCCAGCTCACCCGTCCCGAGACACTTGCCTGCGCGCCGTGGAACGGAGAGCTTCGGCACCAATAGCCAGACGCTCTACCGAAAGAACGCGAGCAGGATGATGATCGGCAGGGGAATGCCCAACATCCAAAGTAGAATACCGCGGCCCATTGTTCGTCCTCCAATTTGTCGAGGCTGAACCCGCCACTGAAAGGAGTGTTCCCGGCCTTATAGGTTCCGGCTGGAACTCTTTTGCTTCGCCATCTGTTGACCGCTCGTCACATGTGTGACGGAGCATGGGAGGGTCTCATGAACGGCGTCATCTACATCGTCGGCCTTATCGTGGTCGTGTTGGCCATACTTTCATTTCTCGGTCTTCGGTAAGGCATGTTTCCGATGGCAATTCTGCCGCCTTGGAACGGGCACTCTTCAGACGCGTTCTGTGAGAGCCAGACCCGTCGCTTAGCCGGTAACGAACATGACCCGTTATTTCTTCGACAGCACCGATGGCGACTTCGTCGATATCGACGAGGACGGAATTGAACTTTCCAGCGACGAAGAGGCGCGGCGATCAGCGTTGGACGCCTTGCCAGATATGGCACGCGCGGTGATGCTAAACGGCGACTGCCGATTGTTCACCGTTAGCGTCCGCAGGGAAGAAGGTGGCGTCATTTACCGGGCGAGCATGGAACTTTTGGGCGAGCGATCCGAAAGCTGGAGCACAAAGGAGGTCGACATGGCGAATGCAGATCCAAACAAGACGGCAGGTCAGCCTGGGAGAACAAGTGATAGCCGCCCACGACCGGGGACAGGCATACCGAACGACGATCGCGCAACGCCGGCGGCGGATGCGAGCGTCGCTTCGCCAGCAAAGGGCGAGCCAAAACCCTCCAGCTCGCCGAGCGCACTCGACCCTGGGCGGCCGGTTAAGAAAACCTGATCTGCGGGGCCGCTGGGAACGCCTCGGCGTGCGCCGGTTTAAGCTGGGATGAATGAACCCTTCCGACCGCCGCAGATGTTGCCAAGTTATCGGCGCATGGGGATCGAGTACGGGGGATGATCGCTTGCGGTGCTGTCAAGCTTCGAGCCTGTCACGCTCGATGACGAGCTCGATGACCACGCCCAACGGGTCCCAAACTCTGCTGACCCGGCCAAGTTGACTTGCCGTCGCTTTGACCAAGCGGCTCCCGAAGCCTTCGCCTCCCGCGCTCCGCGGAGATGGACCGCCGCGCTCGCGCCAGACGATCACGAACTCAGACAGTCGCTTCGAGCATGTAATCTCGACCATGCCGTCCATCGTCGAAAGACTGCCGTATTTCGCGGCGTTGGTCGCGAATTCATGGAGCAGCAGCGAGATCGATGTCACCAAKGTGGAAGGGATTGGAATGTCGGCACCGCGAACCTCGCAGCGCGAGCGTTCACCCGCCCGATAGGGTGCGAGTATGGCTGCAATCAGCGGGTGCAACGTGGTTGCGGCCGGTTCGCTTTCCGCAGCTATGGACGACATAGTCAAAGCGTGCGCGCGCGACAGGGTGGCGAGACGCTCGCTAACCGTTGAAGCGAGCTCGGCCGGGGTAGTGGCTGAACGCGCCGTGAGATTGACGATTCCGCTCGTGAGCGCGAAGACGTTCTTGACGCGGTGGTTCATCTCGTGAAGCAGCAACTGTTGCTGTTCCTGCGCCCGTTGCCGCTCCGAGATATCCCGGGCAATCTTCGAGGCCCCCACGATTTCGCCTCTGGCGTCCTTGATGGGCGAGACGGTCAGCGAGATCGCTACAGGCGTTCCGTCCTTGCGGCGGCGGATGGTTTCGTAGTGCTCGATTCGCTCCCCGGCGCGAATGCGCTCCAGAATCGTTGGCTCCTCGCCCCGACGATCTTCCGGAATGAGCAGCATGACGGGCTGACCCAACATCTCCTCTCGCCGATACCCGAAAAGGCGCTCGGCGCCCGGATTCCAGTCGGTGATGAGGCCGTTCAGATCCTTTGCGATGATCGCGTCATCGGACGATTCGACGAGCGCAGTCAGCCGGCGGGCCGAGGCGTCCCCGGCATGACGTTCGAGGGCAAAGCCGAGCTGGCGTGCGACGAGCAGCGCGAGGTCGCGCTCGTGATCGGTGAAGACCCGCGGAGTGTCATAATAGACCATGAACTTGCCTGCCAGTTCGTCGGCTCCGGCGAGCGGGATGAAGGCCAGGGCATGGATGCCCTCGCCGATAATGGTTTCGATGAGTTGTCTCGGCTCCTTGCTGAGGGCGACGTCCGAGAGGAAGATCGGGTCGGCTTCGCGGTCATGGCGCTTCCAGGGCGAGTGGCCGTCTACAGCGGCGCGGTATCCATCCGAGAGGCCGCGCCAAGCGACGAAACGCATTGTCCCCCCATCATCGAAGCGAAGGATCGACGCCCGCGAGCACATGAGGGTTTCACAAATGGCATCAAGCGCACACTCGTAGATCTCGACGACGGTGCGGGCTCGAAACAGGCGATCGGTGAAGCGGAAGAGTGTGGTCTGCTCCCGAACCTGGCGCGCCAGATCGTTCGCAGCGTCGGTGGTCCTGCTGCGGACCGTAACCGTCACCTGACGATCGGTGCTTTGCTCCATGGGCACCCTCATGAACAGTCGAGATCTCGCACAACGAGGAATCCCCTCTGGCGACCGGGGCATTCGAGCACCGAACCCGGCTCATCGCAATGTCATTTGGTCATAATCCGTTCTTCGTTTGAGCAGGGGTTCGTGCGCGCCCCCAGCGCAGTAAGGCTTCTGCGCCAACGACCGCACCTAACCTTGGGCTGATACTGAAATCCGAACTCGTCGTTCGCCAGCGTTGCATTTCGTTCGTCAGGCGAATGCGATTGCGACTCTGAATTTCGTCCTCGGCCCTGAACTCGCACGCCTCGCGGGATGGAGAGGATTTCGAGCGCCGGAGGGCGGCTCCGGCCCGACCGAGCACCAACCTGGTGTCGAAGCCAGCCTCGGCGATCACGAAGCCGGTGGCAAACCGAATGGTGATCGTCGCTCCCGAAACGACGAAGGTCGCCGACAACGCAGAGATCAACCTCTTGATGATTTCAGGGCCTTCATCGGAGCTCGCGAGCGGCTTTACCAGCGCAAATTCATTCGAGTCGATGCGTCCCACGACGCCGACGCCGGTGGTGCCAATGCGCTCGGCGATTTGGACGAGAACCTGGTCGCCGACGTCGAAGCCATAGCCGGAGTTGATGTCATGAAAGCCCGCGACATCCAGCTTTGCGATCAGCATAGGACCTTTGCCCGTGGCAGCGAGGCCCGCCACAGAATTCACGCAGTATCGCTCCATGGGTCCTCGTGTCCGGGACCTGGCCGGGCTCAGCCCTTTTGCGGCGGGGACCGCATCGCCATATCCTGGCAAACAACGCAGGGCGGTTCCACCAATGCTCGACGTTACACCTCGCTTCGTCCTCAACGAGGACGACTTCGATTCGTCCACGCTTCCGCTCTCACCAGCAAGCGATGGCGCGCTGCTCGATGCTTATTCGCTTGCCGTCACCGACGTGGTGGAGCGGGTGGGCCCGGCCGTCGTCAGGCTTAATGTCCGCAGGCACGGGCGCCCCTCCGGCTCCGGATCGGGCGTGATCCTGTCGCCTGTCGCC
>NZ_JBFTZN010000274.1:0-7694 GCF_056406775.1 Allobosea sp. P1_A7 | reverse complement strand
GCCCTGTATCGCGCGCTCAGCGAGAAGGGAGACCCTCGCCTTTCAACCCTGATGGGCGTGATGAAGGCGCTCGGGTTGAAGCTGCGGGTTGCAGCGTGAACGGAACCGGCAAGGCCGGCGCGATGCCGGCTTGCCCCGTAAACCTGTCGGGGATGGTTGTGGGCTGAAGCAGACGCCACGGCGCACCTGTAAGCAGTGGCGGCATCCTTGTTCTGCCCGAAACGGAAAGGCGCCCGGCCATCGCTGGTCCGGGCGCAGCTCGCCACCGTGAGCTACGGCATCAGCTCAAGCGCAGCCGATGCGCGATGACGTTCAGCGCGCAGCGGAAAATGCCCATGGTCGCGTGGTCGGTGATGTCGCGGTCGAGCACGCAGACCCGCATCAGGATGGCGTTGCCGTCATGGTGCAGGCCGGAATCGGCCAGCGCGTCCTGCAGCTCGCGATACTCCGAGCGGATTTTGGCGATCCTCTCGACGTCGAGCTCCGGCCCCTCGCCTGTCGTGCCCGCGACCAGCTCGGCGACCATGCTCGGCAGCTTTGGGAGGCTGTCGGTGATGTGGCGATGATAGCGCACGAAGCGGCGCGTCACCGTCTCGGCCGCCTCGAACTGGCCCCGGTCGATCATCCCGCCCAGAAACATCCGGCCAAAGGCATAGCCGGCCATCGGCGAGGCATTCCCCTTGCGGTGCGGCTGCGCCAGCGCCACCGCCATGATCTTCTCGGGGCGCTCGCCCCGCTCGGCATTCCTGATCCGGCCATTGCGGTAGCGGCCGACATCCGTGCGGGGTTTGCGTCCTGCGCGTGCCATCGTCTCGTCTTTCTCTGCTGGGGTTTGCTCTGCTGGGGTTTGGGGGCTTGGTGCGGCCCGTGCGGCGACGCCCGCCGGCGGGTTTTGTGTCTCGGTCATGCTGTTGGCTCGCTTGCTTGCGGGGTGGTCGGGGGAAGCCGGCTGGGCACGGTCCAGCAGCCGGTCCTGTCGGTCGGAAGCGGCCTGCCGCCCCTCGCCTGCCGCCAGGCATCCCAGGCCTCGGGATCGTCGATCGGCGAGATCCGGACGCCGGCCCCGGCATCGCTCCCGGACTGGCCCGGCTGGGCTGCAAGCGCGAGCCCGGCATTGACGCCCCATTCCGGCGCAAAACCCTGCCAGCCCCGCAGGATCATCAGGTCGGCGGCCCGGTCCGGCTCGGCGGCCAGGGCGAGCTGGCTCGCCAGCAGCTTGGCCGCATGCAGCGTCAGCGGCTTTTTCAGCGTCCGGCGATGGGCGATGACGGCCTGAGCCTGCTCCGGCGAGAGCACGGCGCCGAACGCAGCCTCGATCTCCCGGTGCTCAGGGAGCGCCCTGGCGCGCCCAGTCCTCTTGGGGACTGGGGGTGATTGTTTATGTGATTGTGATTGTGATTGTGATTGGCATGCCTCCGGCATATGCCCCGGCAGTGCTCCGGCATCTGCCCCAGCATATGCCCCGGCATCTGCCCCAGCACATGCCGCAGCATCTGCCCCGGCATCTGCCGCAGCATGGACCTGCCAGCGCTTGACGGCCTTGGCCCGTGCCTTCCCGCTGACATCGGCGGCGGCCTTCAGCTCCGCATCGATGCGCTTATGGACCCAGCCCTCGGCGAAGAGGTCGGCCAGCGTGTCACAGCTCGCGCCCCATTCCGCCGGAGACATCCGGGCGATGCGGGCAAGCCGGCGGTCCTCGGTGGGGAGCCCGCCATTTTGCCAGTAATGCATGATCAGCAGGAGATAGCCGCCATGCTCGGCCGCGCTGAGATGGCCGGTATCGGCGAGATAATCGGCGACATAGAGCGGCATCCAGGCCCGGCTCATCGCCTACCTCCGCGCTCGGGCGCCCGCTTCACAGGTTTCTTGCCCTCGGTCCGAGCAACGGGAACCCCGCCATAGCCCCGCACATCCGCGCCGCGGCGCTGATTGGTGACGCGAATGGCGTGAAGAATGGTGGTGTGGTCGCGGTGGAACAGCCGCCCGATCTCGGAGAGCGACAATTCGGTCTCATCAGCCACCCGCCAGATCGCGAGCTGTCGCGCCCCGGCAATGCGGGCGACGCGCTGCTCGCCTTTGAGCGCATCGATGGCGATGCCGGTCTCGGCAGCGACGGCCGCGATGATCGCGCCGGCCTGCATCTTCCCGCGCAGCGGCGTGCTGGCATGGTGCAGACGGTATTGCTTGCGCACCACGGCCCAGGGCACGGCGCCGGGCCGGGCCTCGTCCTGCGACTTACCCGCCGCGCTGGTGACGGCCTCGCAGGCGCCTGTCGTGGGCTTTGCGCGGGTTTCGCGCTCCGGCCGTGCGGCCACCACGACCGGCGCCGGCTCCTCCGGCTTTGCCGCCTGTTTCCACGGCAGGGCCTGCCTGGCGCGATAGGCTGCCAGCATCTCTTCGGCGCTGCCATACTCCCTGGCATAGCCCTTGATCGGGAGAGCGGTCATCGGTGCCCCCTGTCCAGCGGGAAAGCCAGTTGCGCCTCGCATGGCGGGCGAAACCGGGCGATGCGGCCAGGCTGCGCGCGAGTGCAGGGCGCCGCGGGCTCCGGCGGCGTAGAGGGCACGCCGTCGGCCGGCCAGAGATCGGGCCGCCAATGCTGGCGCGAAACGCCGGTCGCGGCCTCGAGCCGAAGCGCCATCCAGGGCGAGACTGAAGCGGCGCGCTTGGCCTTGTTGATCGCCACCTGCGAACAGCCGACGGCAGCCGCGAGCCTGGCTTCGGAACCGGCCCGGTCGATCTCACGGCGCAGGAGATCGCGCGGCGTGACGAGAGTGACAGGCGTGATGGAGACGACGGGTGTCGCTGGCGCGACTGGCGTCGCTGGGAGGGTTGAGGTTGGGTGAGCGGCTGGGTTCATGCCGCATATTGATAACTTAAGTTATGATTAGTCAATCACAAAAGTTATCGAGACGTTCTCGATATCCTAAGTTATTGATTGCCCTATGGAACTCGGCCCGCTCATCAAGGATGCCCGCAACGCGCTTGGCTGGTCCCAGGCCGAGCTGGCGCGGCGCATCGGCGTCTCCCAGGTCGCGATCAAGAAGATCGAGGACGGCCAGACCCGGCGCTCAAAGCATCTGACCAGCGTGCTCGCCGCCGTCGGGCTGAAGCACCTGATCCTGGATGGCGCCCTGATGGCGGGCGAGGACGAGCCCGAGCCCAATGCCGCAATCGCCGGCCAGCCGGAGCTTTTGAAGCCGCTCGGCGGCGCGCGCGACCTGCCCGTGATGGGCACGGCGGTGGGCGGCAGCGAGGAGGACGGCGATTTCCGGCTGAACGGCGATGTGCTGGAGCGCACGACGCGGCCGCCGGCGCTGGCCGGCCGCAAGCGCGCCTTCGCGGTCAACCTGATTACCAACAGCATGTACCCGCTCTACCGCGCGGGAAAGAAGATCTATGCCGACGAGGACGGCCGCCGCCCCGAGATCGGCGACGAGGTTTTGCTCGAGCTCTATTCCGACGAGGATGGCGAGCCCGGCCCGGTCTACGTGAAGACCCTGGTCTCACGCGGCGCAAAGACGATCGTCGTCTCCCAATACAACCCGCCGAAGGAACTCCGCTTCGACGCCATGCGGGTGAAGCAGATGCTGCGGATCATTCCCTATGACGAGCTGCTGGGGGTTTAGGTTCGGGTGGCCCTGCAGCCGGAGCGACGTGGCTTCCTGCTCCTGGCCTTTGCCGTTGGACTGTTCCCGATCGCGCAACAAGCGGCCCCATGCAAGACCCGGAAGCAGACGTTGCCAAAGGTCTCGCCTGACTTCGGTTCCCGCCCCAAAGCGAAACTAAACCTGATGCTCTGACAGCCATTCAAGCGTGTCTTCCGCACTCTTTTCGGGCCTGGTTACCGGATGCAAGACGTGTTCGATCGCTCCGTCCTTGACGACCAAGGTCAACCGCTCAATGAGGCGCATTCCGTCCGCGACGAAAGTTGGAAGCGACAGCGCATCCGTCAACTGGAAGTCCTCATCGCTCAGCACTTCAAATGGTAGGTGCAGACGTGTCGCCATCTCTTGCTGATAGGAGGTTGCTTGGGTGCTGAGACCGAACACGGTCGCTCCAGCGCGAGCCATATCGTCATGATGGTCACGAAATGCGCAGGCCTGCGGGGTACAGCCTCGAGCGCCGGGAATGACATCCCAGCCAGTAGGCGCAGGCGTCCCCGGTTCACTCGTCCGAGGGTAACAATAGATCACCGTGCGTCCTCCAGGCAGTGACGCCAGATCGACCTTTCGCCCCGTTGTTGAACGCAGAGCGACCGCGGGCATCCGAATGCCGACCAGACGAGAGCTTAGGGACATTGATTGCCTCGGTCAGATTTTGATCCTGGCCGATTCCATCGCATGCCGGATGTCCGATTCCCACCGAGACATAGGCGGCGCGTCATCGCTATTTCCGGAGTCGACCCAATACGGACATTCGCGGCGCACTGTCCGAAAGTCGAGGTGTGGCCACCAGAATGTCCGCTTCCGGGCGGTCGGTTTGGGCGCGAGGCCAACGCGAAGGGCTGGCCCTTCTCGGACTCTGCCCTCTGGCAGCTCGGCTCGAATCGAGTTGCGCTCATGCCACCGTTTGCGCGACGACTTCCGCGAAGGCCTCCGGATCGATCGCCTTGCCGAACAGGAAACCCTGGCCAAAGTGGCATCCCAAATCTCTCAGCCGCGCGCATTCCTCGTGCGTCTCTATGCCTTCTGCGACGATCTGGAAGCCCAGTTCATCGGAGAGACGAACAATCGCTTCGACGATAATCGTTTTCGATCGGCTTTGCCCAAGGCTGCGGATGAAGCTGCGATCGATTTTGAGTTCGGTGATGGGAAACTCCTCCAAATAGCGCAGATTGGCGTAGCCGGTTCCGAAATCATCGATCGAGAGGCCAACGCCGAGCTTTCGCAGTCGGGTCATGATGGCTATCATCGCGGGCGAGGTCTCCGCCATCTTGCTTTCCGTGAGTTCAAGCGTGATCCAGCGAGGATCGACGCCGCTCGCCGAAATAATCTCGTTCACGAATGAAGGCATATCGCGATGTCTGAACTCGATGGCTGACACATTGATTGAGAGATTGAGCGCACGGCTACGCCCCTGATTTATCCGGGCGGCGAAGTCTGCCGCAGCGCGTAGCCCGCGCCTGCTGATCTCGAGGATAAGCCCCGTGTCCTCGGCATGGGCGATGAAGCTACCCGGCAGTTGCGTGCCGAACAGGCCGTGACGCCAGCGTAGCAAGGCCTCGGCCCCCGCAATGGCCCCTGTCGAGAGATCAATCTTGGGTTGATATTGAAATCCGAACTCGTCGTTTGCCAGCGCCTGTTGCATCTCGCTAGTCATCCGGATGCGATTGCGGCTGCGCATCTCATCCTCGGCTTTGAACTCGGACACCTCAAGAAAATTGCTGGACTTGGAACGTCGCAGGGCTAAGTCGGCCTGGTGCATCAACTTCGTCGTGTCCAAAGTCGAAACGCCGACGACGAAGCCAATGGCAAAGCGAATGTTGATTGTCGCTCCCGACACGAGAAAGTCTGACGCCAAAGCGGAGCGGATCAAATTGATCGTCTCTAGCGTGTTATTCTGGTGCCCTAGCGGCTGCGCGATCGCGAATTCATTGGATCCCGTTCGTGAAATGATGGCGAAGCCCACGCTCCGTATGCGTTCGGCAATCTGCGCCAACACCTCATCGCCGGCATCGTAACCATAGCCCGAGTTGATGTCATGAAATCCCGCAACATCGAGCTTGGTGACAAGGATCGGCTCGGATTTCTCTCTTGCGAGGCGAGTAAGTTCGTCCGCGAATGCATCGCGGTTGAGCGCGCCGGTCAAAAGATCGATGCGTGCACTGTGCTCGACGCGATCCAACGCGCGCTTACGCACTGTTACGTCGCGCATCAACCCTAGGTAATGGGTTGGTTGACCATTATAAAAATTGATTGGCGTAAGCCTAAGTTCATTCCAGAACATTTCTCCATCTTTGCGATAATTACGAAATGTTGCGCAAACACTAAGACGATTATCGATAGCCGTACGCACATATTCGATTTCTGGCTGGAGGCGGTCTCCTCCTTGAAGGTAGCGACAATTTTTCCCAATTACTTCGTTCTTTGTATACCCAGTTATGCGCTCAAACGCTGGGTTAACATATATCAGTGGGCAATCCCTATCGGTCAGATCGCCAACGAGTATCCCATCTCTCGACAGGTCGAGGAGGCTATTTAGATCCACTTTGTAGGTGAGTTGATCATGCTCACCGTCGCGCTGGTCACGCGACAATACCGGAAGTATTAGATCGCCAAAATCGGATTTGTAGATTTTATCCATATTGGAGCCATCGCCATGTTTGTGATTTCATGAACCTTATTCGACTCATGCGTCTGGTGATCGGCTGGGTGGGCACTGATGATCGGCCGTGCTTCCAGGCTGGGAGGCTGAAATGAAGTTGGTATTCTCGACGGCGGACGTTCCGCGTCGCGACCGGTTCGACTACTGGCACAGCGTCGCCTGCCAGAACGTGACCCATCACGATTCCAGGCCGCGCTGCCGGCCGGAATTTCATGCGGAGCTTCGGTCGGGCGCCCTCGCCGACCTCGGCTTCGTCGAATTCAGCAATGCGGCGATGGCCGTGGTTCACAGTGCCGCCCACGCCGCGAATGCGAATTCTGATGAGATCCTGATCTGTCGCCAAGCAGCAGGTCGGTTGATGCTGGAGCAAGAGGGTAGGGATGCCTTGCTTGACCCAGGTGACATGACGCTCCTCGATCCATGCTTGCCCTATACGGGGGAGTTCTCTGCCGGCTCTCAACTGCTGGTGGTCAAAGTACCGAGGCAGCAGTTGGAAGCGCGCATAGGCCCCATACGGGCGGCGGCTGCCCGCACCCTTCGGCCGGTTGAGGCTGAGATCGGATTGACCTCGGCATTTTTGGCAGCGCTGCCGACGTTCCTTGACCGCCTAAGCCCAGTGGCGGAAGAAACCGTCAGGAGCCAGACACTGGATTTGATCGCGCTGTCGCTGGGAAAAGTCGGCGGAGAACAAGCGCAGCGCGCTTCGTCGGCTCGTTCGCTGGTCCGCCTGAAAGTACGCGCCGCGATTGAAGCGCGCCTGCATGAACCGCAGATCGATCTGGGATCGGTCGCAGCCGCGGCCGGTGTGAGCTTGCGCTACGCCAATGCCGCGCTGGCAGATGAAAACACGTCGATCTCGCGGGTCGTCCAGGAGAGGCGGCTGGCGCGCTGTAGGAAAGCCCTCGAAGACCCTGCACRATCACACCGGACAGTGAGTGATATCGCTTACAGCTGGGGGTTCTCGGACATGACCCATTTCGGCCGGAAATTCAGGGCAGCGTTTGGCCGGTTGCCGAGCGAATATCGCCGCTCGTTGAGCGAGGCACGTCAGTCGAAGACAACCGACGTTACGTGATGCGCGCCATCGCCCCCTGCGAAAAACCGGCCGCTGTTCTGGAAAACGGTGCAACCGCGTTTTTGCACGGCCTCTGTCGTGAGGGGCCCTGTCGTTGACGCTTGGACGATGTCAGGTTTTGGGCAGGCACCGCATGTCCGAAGTTGGGCGCAATGACGACACTCGATCGGCTCCCCATCAACTTCAGCAAACCACCGAGGCCGTGTGCAAACGCGCTATTGGGATGCCTGAGGTGTGCGCCGCGTCGTCTGCGGGTGAAGTTGGACGAGAGTCGCGGCGACCCTTTCAGGTC